>JACRPW010000046.1 GCA_016223005.1 Deltaproteobacteria bacterium
CCTTTGCAGACCAAAGTATCAGTTCTTCGCTGAATCTGCTTAAATGCCTCATTAAAATTGAGGCTGCTCCGCAAAACTCTATGCAAAAGTCCCTGTCGCTCACAGAGTCAAGGCTGTTGTCAGTTGGTTTTGCAAACCCCAATTCTTTTGCTATAAAATCCCTGTCCAGAGGATACGGACTTCCTGCAAGCGCACCAGCGCCAAGGGGCATGGCATTCACACGCTTATAGCAGTCTCCAAACCTTTCATAGTCCCGTTTTAACATCTCATAGTATGCAAGGATGTGATGACTAAATAAGATTGGCTGAGCCCGCTGGAGATGCGTATAACCGGGCATTATGCAGTCAAGATTTTTCTTTGCAATGTTTACAAAGGTTTTTTGTAAATTTCTTATAAGTCCCTGAACCTCTTTAATCTCATCCCTTAAATATAATCTCATATCAAGGGCAATCTGATCATTTCTGCTTCTTGCAGTATGCAGTTTCCCGCCAACAGAGCCAATCTTCTTAATAAGTCTTTTCTCTATTGCCATGTGGATGTCTTCCATATCAGATGTAAATTTAAACCTGCCTGCATCAATCTCTTTTTCAATTGTCTTGAGTCCAGAGATAATCTTATCTGCCTCTTTCTTTGTAATAATCCCTACCATTGCCAGCATTCTTGTATGGGCAATTGAACCCATAATATCATGCCTATAAAGCCTCTTATCAAGTAAGATTGAGGCATTAAACTCCTCAACAAGTTTATCTGTTTCCTGTGTAAAACGACCTGACCATGGTTTGGATTTCATATATCACCTTCTATCCTCAATAATTATTTCGGAAAGGGGTTTATCTTTACAACCACATCCTTATGCCAACAAGTTGCACACCTCATCCTCCATGTGGCTATTGTAGATACAAAATGGCAGTTTGTCAATTCTATATTCCCAAGATATATTCCCAAGAAAAAATACTTGACAGGATTTTTTAGAACTGTTAAAAAAAACAATAATTTAAAGAGATTCTGGATAAATCCAGGGGGGCTGTCCCTAATTTACGGAGCAGAGCAGAGTCGTAGAATAGGGACTGTCCCCCAAAATAGGAGAAAAACAATGAAGAGACTATTAGTTTTATTAGTTGCTGTGTTTGCTGCCAGCCTGTTGACAGCATCTTCATATGCTGCTGATGCTAAATTTAACGGTCATTACAGGGTAATGGGATTTATGGTTGAAAATATGTCACAAAACGGCAGCCTTCAGAGGCCAGGTGCTGATGAAAAATGGTCTTATGTAGAGCATAGATTGAGGTTGAACATAGATATTTATGAGGGTCCTGTTATGGGAAGGCTGCAAATCAACTCTGCTGCCCCATTCTCTCAAGGTTACAAGTGGGGCGAGGGGCAGGATTCTTCTGGATGGAACCGTGAGATGTTTCTTCAGTTTCCATTAGGGGGCGCTGTTGTCAAGGTAGGTAAATACTGGGCAACAAGTCCTTACACACTTGGAGAATTTATACATATGGGGACATGGGAGGGACTTACTATCACATATCCTGTGAGCCCTGCCCTTACTCTCATTGCCTCTGTCTTTGACACATCTGACGCATCAGAGGATGATGCTAAACTTTATGCACTGGTTATCCCATACAGCCCTGCTGGCTCTGTTTTTAGCGGTGTGCTTGGCTGGTACTATTATGTAGATAATAATAGTACTACTGCTGGAACATATAGAGAAGATAGACCTATGTGGCTTGTCGGAACAGTAGCAGCTGCACAAGGTCCGTGGAATGTCCGACTGACAGGCGCCGCTATGTTTGGTGATACAGATATAAATATTGCTGGTGTCTCGTCTTCTTATGATTATAATGCGCATGCTTATGATGTCAGGGCAAGTTATAACTTTGCAAAGGCAGGTGGTCCCCCACTTACTTTAGAGGCAATATATGGGTATGGTAGTGGTGATGACAATCAGACTGCTTCTGACCGTGACTATAAAGAGTTTAGAACCCCAACGCCGTCATATACCCATACCTCCATATTTCTGGATGGGGGTGATTCAGGAGATGGCGGTGCCCAACTTGCCCATCCCGCCCGTTCACAGGCTGGCGGTATTGGCAACCTAAGCTGGATTGGTTTAAAGGCATCGTACAAACTAACAGCCAAGTCTACACTAAATGCCTCTGCATCAACCTTTTATCTTGCTGAAAAGACAGCTAACAATCCATCATACGATTATCAGGATGATGAGTTGGGGCAGGAATATAATCTTGCGTTTGTTCATCAATTGGCAAAGGGTCTTAGCCTAACCCTTTCAGGCGCATGGTTTATACCAAATGAAAAGGGCTGGACAACAACGACTGCCGCAGCCACAGCGCCAGATGACACCGTTAGTGAATATATGACAAAGTTATTCTGGAGTTTCTAAAAATACAGAATTCATAAGGCGAAAAGCGAAAAGCGAAAGGCGATCGGTTTAAGTCTTTCGCTTTTCTATTTTAAGGAGGTAAATTTATGATTAGTGTAAGGACACTTGCCATGACTATCATAGTAGTTTTAGTCTCTGGCTACAGCATAGCCTCCCAGTATGAGTCTCAAGGCAATATGTATTTTTCAGCAGAGAACTATACAGAGAGTGCATCTAGTTATGAAAAGGCTTTGGCTGAAAATCCAAACAATAAGACAGCACTTCTTATGGCTGGATGGAGTTATTTTAAGATTGAAAGATATGAGGATGCAAAGGCACAGTTTGAAAGACTGAATAAACTTAATAAAGATTCAATGGATGCCCTTGAGGGTCTGGGATGGACAGACTTTAAACTTGGCAACTATAAGGAATCTCTTAAAATCTTTGAAACCATGAGGGGAAAGGATAAAACCCATGTAGGCGCTATAGAAGGAATAGCCTATAATCATTTTAAACTTGGCAATTTGCCAGAGGCAAAAAAATACCTTGCTGCAGCATTGTTTGAAAATCCGTATTCTTCTGACAGCAATCTGATAAGGGGATTCGTTGCATTGCAGGAAAAGGATTTTTCCACAGCCATAACCTTCTTTGAGGAGGCTAAAACACACTCCAGTAAAAAGGACGCAGACATCTATGCTGGACTTGGAAACGGATACATGGGCAAAAAGGACTACAACATGGCAGACTACTATTACAACACCGCGTTGGAGATAAAGCCTAAAAATCAACTGGCGATTGCAGGCAAGGGGCAGTTATTTGTTATTAAACAGGCAGTAATGGCAGAAGGTGCCAGACTTTTGTTGGATGGAAATTTCAAGGGTGCCATAGAGGAATATCAGAAGGTTCTGCAGTTATATCCTAACTGGGTGGAAGTCTATGCAGCAAAGGGCTGGACAATGTATAAAAAGGGTGATTACAAAGGCGCATATACAGAATTTAATAAAGGGCTTAATATTTATAAACTCTCGTATGACATCTATGACGGCATTGGCTGGAGCGCCCTAAAACTAGGGATGAAAGATGAGGCTGAAAAATCCTTTAAAAAGGCGCTTGAAATCTTTCCCGGATATGTAAGTTCGCAAGAGGGGTTAAGGCAGATTAAAACCAAATAAAGTAATCAATTTCTTCATGGGAGGCGCGTATGATTAGAAAGATTTTGGTCGTATTGACGGTAGTATCCTTCATGGTAGTCATTACCTCTGGACAGTTGTCTGCCCAGGACATCCAGAAGGCAGGCAAACTTTATAATGAAAAGAAATACAGTGAGGCATATACAGAGTTTGAAAAACTCTATAAGACTGACCCTAATAACATAGATGCCTTCAATGGAATGGCATGGTCAAAATTTCAGATTGGGAGGGTAGAAGAGGCAGAAAGGATGTTTAAAGACATCATAAGAAAATCTCCATATCATGCAGGCGCCAGTGAAGGGCTTGCTGCTGTTGGTATAAAGAGATACGAAAACTTTAACAAGGCATGGGCGCAATACTATGCCGGTGATTTCAAAAATGCTGTAAAATCCTTTGATGCTGTTGTTCAGGACAAACAGGGCCTCCTCCCTGAAAAAGAGATGTGGAGGGTATATCTGGGATTGGGTTACAGTCATTCAGGCAATAAAGAATATAAAGAGGCAAGAGAGGCATTTAAGGGTTCTTTAAAACTACAAGATAATTACGATGCCCATAAGGGTATAGGACTTATTGAATTTGAGAACAAAAACTTTAGTGCTGCAATAGAGTCATTTAAGCAGTCATTAAAACTAAATCCTGTTCAGTATGATGTGCAGTCCCTTCTTTCATGGGGTTATTTCAGAGCCAACAGAAATGATGAGGCTATAGACGGGTTTAAGAAACAGACGGTCATCTCTCCGTATGATGCTGATGCACATTACGGGTTAGCACTTGCCCTTAATAAAAAGGGCGATAGAAAATCCGCACTTATAGAATTCTATGCTGCAATAAACATCCTGCCTGGATATGTGGCAGCCGAAGAGTTTTTAAAGACCATAAGGGGTGCTAAAGAATACAAGGAACTTTATCCGTATCTCGGCTGGTCACTTTATCATGCAGGACTTTTCAAAAACAGCCTTCTAGTATTTGAATCGGGTATTCGTGAGTATTCCTCTGACGACGACCTGTTGAGAGGTGCTGGCTATGCTGCACTTAAACTTGGAAAATATAATGAGGCAATTGAATATTCCAAAAAATCCCTGTCAATCAACCCAAACCTAATGCCTGTGTACGAGACATCCTTTGCCCAGGAGACTGGATTCCCTTACAGGCTTTACAGCGATGCACAAACAACGCTCGCATGGTCTTATCTTTACAAGAATGACTATACAAAGGCTGAAGAATCATTCCTAACAGCCATTAAAACACACCCTGACTGGCCGGATGCAAACAGCGGACTGGCGTGGGTATATTATTCACAGAAAAAATATAATGATGCTGAAGAACAGTTTAACAAGGCTATTAAGGTTGACCCTACTTACGCAGATGCATATTCAGGTTTATCTGCAGTTGCAAATGCAAGGCTTGGCAAGTCAGGGGATGGATGGAGGTTTTACTACACAGGGCAATCTGATAAGGCAAAAGAGTTTTTTGTCAATCTTTTAAAGGAACAGAACTTATCCCCTGAAGCACGTTTAAGTGCCACAAGGGGTCTTGGATGGAGCAGCCTTATGCTTAAGAATTATGATGATGCAGAAAAATACTTTGGTTCTATTCTCAAGGATAACAGTAATGATTACGATGCCATACTGGGCATAGGGTATGTATCCTACAACAGAAATAACTTTAATGAGGCAATAAAATATCTAAAGAATGCTGTAAAGGCATTTCCATATGATGCAAATGCAGAGATAACACTTGGTTGGAGTTATTATAAGAGGAAGGACTATGCAAACAGCCTTATTGAGTTTAGAAGGGCGGTCCAGTTAAATCCTTATATTGCAGAACCTTACAGAGGTGTTGGTTTTTCCCTCATAAAGATTGGCAGGGTTGACGAAGGAAAGGCAAGTCTTACATCTGCTATAAATATATACCCACAAGGTGTTAATAATGATGAACTGGCAGCACTAATCAAGGAAAAGAAGGAATTGAATGACCTCTATATTACTATAGCGTGGTCATACTACAATTACGGCAGGTTTGATGATGCAGTGTCTGCAGTAGACACTATCAGGAAAAACAGCATTAAATATGCAGATGCTGATATGCTGGAGGGTTACATACATTACAAGAAAAAGAACTATGACAATGCAATTAAACTATTTACCCAATATCTGTCATCATCGCCAAAGACTGAAAAGGGATTTGGCAAATACAGCGAGGCAGTCTTGACACTGGCATCGGCATATTACAACAAGCAGGACTATGATATGGCAATCCAGACATTTAAAAAACTTCAGGAACTCCATAAGGATGACGATATATGGGCTGCACCTTATGACGGCATGGGATGGAGTTATCTAAAGAAGGGCAGCAAGGTTGAGGCAGAAAAATTCTTCAACAAGTCTCTTCAACTGGCGCCCGGGTATGTAAGTTCCCTTGATGGTTTAAATGAACTAAAGAAAGGGAAATAGTCCATACACAATCTGGTATCAAATCCTCAAAATTGGTAGCCGCACCCTTTAGGGTGCGTCATAACGCAGGCTAAAGCCTGCGGCTACCAAAATTTATGTAAACATATTTATTGCCTTTAGTATAGAATGAAGAAACAACTTATGGACATAGCAGTCAGCGAAACAGGTTTTGTCTTTGACCCGTCAACAGGACACACCTACCGCCTCAATAAGACAGGGATGGTAATTGTAAAGATGCTCCAGGGCGGTGATGATATAAATATGATTGCAGAAAGATTGGCAGAAGGGTTTGACACTAATAAAGACAGGGCAGTTGAGGACATAATAGAGTTTCTTTCATTGTTGAAAACTATGGGGTTCAGGATAGATGTACCGAAAGTTTAATATTGGGGTTACAGGACTGAACTCAACAGACAGCCCTGCCCCTGGCATAGCGGTGATGAAATGTATTAGTGAAGTCACCACATGGAAGGGCAGGGGAATAGGTTTCGGCTATGATGCCCTTGATGCAGGGCTTTATGTAAAGGATTACTTTTCTCATTCGTATTTACTTCCTTATCCATCTGAGGGTGCAGATTATCTTTTGAATAATATTCTAAAGGTGCACAATGAGGTTGGACTTCACTTTATCATCCCTACACTTGATTCTGAACTTTATAATTTCCTGTCTATAGAAAATGACATCAATAAACACGGCATAATGACCTTTCTGCCTGCCAGAGAACAATTGGAGTCATGTTCAAAGATAAACATAGGAAAACTGGGAGACAGGCTGTCAATAAGTGTGCCGCAGGACTATTGCATTAGAAAGACGGACAAACTTGGGGCAGCGGCTGATACAATAGGTTTTCCACTTATAGTAAAGGGACTGTTCTATGAGGCTTACAAGGCAAATAATATGAATGAGGCAATGGGCTTTGTAAACAAAATTACAAAGAAATGGGGAATGCCTGTAATCCTCCAGCAATACATAGAGGGTGAGGAATATAATATTACTGCGGTTGGAGACGGCAGAGGGGATTACATAGGCGCTGTGTGTATGAAAAAACTATATATTACGGACAAGGGAAAGGCATGGTCAGGAATAACCATAAAGGATAATTCGCTTTTTGAGATTACTGAAAGGTTTTTTGCATCAATGAAGTGGCGTGGTCCTCTGGAACTTGAACTTATAAAGGATAAGAATACAGGTGAATACAATCTCCTTGAGGTCAACCCTAGATTTCCTGCATGGATATATCTGGCAAAGGCAGCAGGCATAAATCTTCCGTGGCTGACAGTTAAGATTGCCTGCGGTGAGAAGGTGAAAAAAACTACTGAATACAAAATAGGCGTGATATTTAACAGATATGTGGATGAAGTCATATTAAAGGTAGATACCCTTGATATACTAAATACGAAAGGAGCGATACATTATGAGCAAAAGACCTTATGAAAGACCCACAATGGTCAAACATATTGTCGGTATGATGAATGAGATGGGCATGCCGTCAGGACTTAACAGATGCACTGATATAGACGGCATTTCTGTTGATGGTTTGCTAAAGGAATTTGGTTCGCCCCTTGTGGTCTTTTCAGAGACCGTCATGCGGCGGAAACTCTCTGAATTAAAGAGGGCATTTGAACTCAGATACCCGAAGGGCCAGATTGCATGGTCATACAAAACCAATTATCTTAAGGCTGTCTGTAGTGTAATGCATCAGGAAGGCTCATGGGCTGAGGTAGTATCAGAGCATGAGTATGAGATGGCAAGAAGGCTTGGTGTAAGCGGAAACAGGATAGTCTATAATGGGCCATACAAACCTGAACAGTCCCTTATGACCGCTGTCAAAGAGGGTGCGATAATAAATATAGACAGCCTTGTTGAGGTCCATTTTCTGGAGAAACTTGCAGCCTCTATAGGAAAACAGATTGAGATAGGCATGAGAATTAATATGGATACAGGCATGTACCCTGCATGGGACAGGTTTGGTTCAAATCTGGAGAGCGGACAGGCTTATGAGGTTGCAAAGCGTATTATCTCAGGCGGAAAACTTAAACTTGTATCCATCCATGCCCATATCGGCACATTCATTCTTGAACCAAAGTTTTACTTAAATGAGGTGATGGGCATGTGCGCATTTGCCTCCAGATTAAAAGATGAATTCGGGGTGGTGCTAAAGTACTTTGATATTGGCGGCGGCTTTGCATCAAGAAACAGGCTTAAGTCAACATACCTTCCCACAACCTATATGGCGCCAAGTTTTGATGCGTATGCAGAGAATATCTGTAAAATCGTGCTTGAGGCATTTCCCCATGACAACCTGCCAACATTGATACTGGAGACAGGAAGGGCGCTTGTTGATGAGGCAGGCTCCCTCATAACCACTGTAGTTGCTACAAAAAGGCTGCCATCAGGCATACGGGCGATTATCCTTGACGCAGGGGTAAACCTGATGGTTACGAGTTTCTGGTATGATATGGAAATGATGCCTGTGCAGGACAGGGGGGCATTTCTTGAGGACCATGTCATATACGGACCATTGTGCATGCAGATAGATGTGGTGAGGGATTACATAAAACTTCCGCCCCTTGACAAGGGTGACGCCCTTGTAGTGAGACCATTCGGTGCCTATAATACAAGCCAGTGGATGCAGT
The DNA here is from genome assembly GCA_016223005.1 of Deltaproteobacteria bacterium. NCBI lineage: Bacteria > Pseudomonadati > Myxococcota > Myxococcia > Deltaproteobacteria bacterium. The sequence continues at coordinate 8,664 of JACRPW010000046.1, forward strand.
TCATCAGGATGAGACCCCCTGTAATATTGATAGGCGAAGATGGCAGTGTGGATATTATAAGGGAGGCTGAGGATGTAGCATACCTGCAGGAAAAGGAAATACTCCCTGAAAGATTAACTCTCCATGAGGAAAATTAAAAGCTGGATTAAAAACGAAAAGTTCATCTTTTTTATTGATACCGTCCTATACAGTTACTCGCAGATACTCTTTGCAAAAAACAGGTTTGTCGGTCTCTTTATCCTATCATCCACATTTGTCCATCCCAGTATAGCCGTTAATGCCCTGCTTTCTTGTATCTTTGCAAACTCCTTTGCATTGGGTCTAGGTATAAACAGGCTTGAAATCAGGGCAGGGCTGTATGGGTTTAATGCAGTCCTTCTCGGCATGTCCATGACCCTTTACATGGGGATAAGGGGCATGCAGGCGATTGTATATATATTACTTTTCTCTTCGCTGTTGACAGTTGTAACAGGGACGTTGTCTGTTTTTTTGAAAAGGTTTTCGCTCCCGTATATGAGTATCCCTTTTGTCCTTGTTACATGGCTTGCCATTCTTGCCGGTGACGGTGCGGGAAATACTAAGAACTATATTATATTCACTTATCCTGAGATAGAAACATTCCTTACGAATATTGGCTATATAATCTTTAGCCCCAATTCCTTATCAGGCATATTGGTGCTCGGAGGTTTATTCCTGTATTCAAGGCTTATGGGTATTGTCGTTATAATCTCATATCTTGCATGCATTGCCTTCGTGTCCATATTTCCAGCATATTCCCTCTTTATGACAGCAGGCGGTTTCAATGCCATACTCACATCTATTGCAGTTGCAGGTATATTCTTTGTCTTAAGTGCAAAGAGTCTGTTTATAGGTATCATTGCCTCTGTATTTACGGTTATAACAGGAAGCGCCTTTTCGTCTATACTTTTAAATTATGGACTGCCTGTGCTTACCATCCCATTTAACCTTGTTACCTTGTTGACACTCTATATGATGGACAGGTGTGTATGGCATAATGACCTCCGCAGGGTGCAGATACCTGAATCTCCTGAAGGGAATGTCATGACATCCATCAGGCAGAAAGAGGGAGGCAGGATAAATCTGTTAACAGACAGGAGATTGTCGCTGCCATTTATGGGGTGGTGGTTTGTCAGCCAGAGTGTTGACGGCGTCCACACTCACAAGGGGATATTTAGATATGGGCTTGACTTTGTTGTCCCTGGCAAAAACGGAAAGCCATATAGTAACACAGGTGAAGGACTTAATGAACATTACTGTTATGATATGCCTGTGATTGCATCTGCTGACGGTATAGTTGCCGCTGTAGTATCATCTGTAACAGATAACCCTGTAGCCTCCACAAATCTGCAATACAACTGGGGTAATTATGTTATCATTCAGCACTGCCCTGATTTCTTTTCTGTAGCAGCCCATCTCAGACAAAAAGGCATTACGGTTAATATTGGGCAGGTAGTGAAAAAAGGGCAGACAGTGGGTTATGCGGGCAGTTCAGGATTGTCCCCTTACCCGCATCTGCATATCCAGTTTCAACCAGCAGTATCTATGTGGTCGCCAACACTTCCGCCTCATTTTTCAGACTTTCTTGTAAGACATAAAGATTATGACGAATATATAACTGTCGGCATCCCTTCTGAACAACAAACTGTCATGAATCTCCCTGCTGACAATAGTGTGAGAGAGGCAATAGGATTTGAACTTAGAGAAAAAAGCAGATACGAACTCAATTTCAACAACAAAGTCTTTTTTGAAGACTGGCTCTTTGACATGGACTCAGATGGTCTATTATTTATTGAATCATCTCTTCATAAGGACAGGCTTTATTTTATTAAGGGAGATACATCCATCTCATTCCTTCGGTATAGCGGCACCAGGAAGAGCGGACTGTTTATCTTAAGTCTTGGGATAGACAAGATACCATTTTATGTGGATGATAGGATGAAGTTTCAAAGGACAACACCCTATCTTGATATAATCACAGGGATAAGGGCATATCTGTTTGATATTATCATCCCTTTTTACAAAGGACTCAGATTTTTTATAACCCATACATTTAAGGCAGGTGTAAATGAATATCTTTTGACCAGCAGGATAAATGGGAGGACAATGGATATCGCAGAACGGACGATTGTCTTTGAAAGAGGTGTTAAAGAGATAATCTTCAAGTCAAGACATATTAACTGTATAATGAAAAGGGTGGATTAGACTTTTTGTGTCAGCCGAGACGGCTGACCTATAACTGAAAAGCAAGAGGGGACAATTTGCCCCCTCTATATGTTTTGCTGTTATTACTTCTGAAGGTCTGTCTTTAAAAACTTTATAACATCAGCAATGTCTTTGTCGCTAATCTTGCCTTTCATCGGAAGCATATCCCCTGGTATCTTTGGATATTTCTTTGCCTTCCCTCCACGTCCCTCAAGGATTATCTTTTTGATATCCTCGTCCTTGCTTTCTAATATAAATTTATTGCCCTTCTGTGCAGGCCCAACAGGGCTGCCCTGCCCTTTATCACCATGGCATGCTAAACAGTTTGCCATGTATACTGCCTTGCCGTCTGCATAGGCTGTTCCCGCAGAAAGGGAAAATGCTATTACTGCTGCTGATGCTAATGTTACTACCTTCTTCATCCTTTTCTTCCTCCTTTTTATTGTTTCTCCCTGCACTATCTTTGTGCCAGAAGTTCTTTAATCTTTTCTATTATCTGCACAGATGGGTAACTATAAAACCGCCGAGATTATATGCCTGAACTCCCTGCTTGTCAATAAAAATTATTTACATAAAAATTATTTACCCCAAAAAACAATGTCTATTTTTGGGATTTAGTTTAATATTACCCCAAATAATTGCCATATTATCAAAAGGGTATATATGATTTTAGTCATATCAGTATTTTTCTGTAATGGTTAAAATGTTGCATAATTTCGTAAAACCTTAACAATAGGCAAGGGAGGTTAGAATGTTTGATAAGGTATTATCCATGGGTCATAAAGGTCTTCTTATTATAGAAGAGATATTCAATAGGATATTCTCTCCAAGGTTTAACCCATTGTATTACCTTGGGGCAATTGCATTCTTCTTTCTATGGTTTGACTTTGTATCAGGTATATACCTCCTCTTTTATTACAGGATAAGTGTTGATGAGGCATATAAATCTATTGAATACCTGACAAACAACCAGTGGTATCTGGGCGGCATAATGAGGAGCATTCACAGATATTCATCTGACGGGCTTATGATCGCCATGCTCCTGCATCTTGTGCGGGAATTTTTAAATAATAGATTCCGCAGTTGGAGATGGGTGGCATGGGTAACAGGTGTGGTGCTTATGGTTACCTTCTGGGTAGAGGGTGTAACAGGCTATTGGATGGTATGGGACCAGAGGTCGCAGGTCATAGCATCTATAACTGTCAAATTTCTTGATTTTCTCCCTATATTCGGGGAGCCCATTTCCCGGGCATTTTTGAGTAATTCCATGGTTTCAAACCTCTTGTTCATAGGTATAATATTCCTGCATCTATCTATTCCTACCCTGATACTTATAGCAGCATGGATACATCTAGTAAGGATTTCCAGACCTGTTATTCATCCGCCTGCAGCACTGAATAAAACCATAGGCATCTTGCTCATAGCAGTATGTATTATAATCCCTGCAACAAGCCAGATACCAGCAGATTTAAATATTGCTGCAGCAAGGTTTGGCATAGACTGGCTTTATCTGCCTGCCTACCCCATGATTGCTGCACTGCCTGTATGGTACTCATGGCTCTTTGCAGGCATCGGCACTTTAGTCCTGACATTTCTTCCATGGCTTATAAGAACTAAAAAACTGCCAAAGGCAGAGGTCAGACTTGAAACATGCAATGGGTGTGAACTCTGCTTCAAGGACTGCCCTTATGAGGCAATATATGTGAGGAAAAGGTCTGACGGCAGACCGTATGAGTTTGAGGCAGTTGTTGCTGAAAAGAAATGTGCATCCTGCGGACTCTGTATAGGTGCATGTGATTTTCACGCAATTGCATCAACCGAACCAAAGATTTTGGCAGTTGTCTGCGGCTATGGTGTCCAGATGAAAGGGCTTATAGACCCTGAAACAAGGGCACTAAAAGATATGCCGAATTGCCGTGTTATGATATTGCCGTGTGTTGCAATGCTTCAGCCAATAATGATGGAACATGCCTTTAAATCAGGGGCAGACGGTATGTTTATAGCAGGGTGCGAGGTTAATGACTGCCACTATAGAGAAGGCAATAGATGGCTTGAACAGAGGATATTGAATGTCCGTCCCCCTGTCCTGAAAAAAAAGACAGTTGACATTGATAAAGTAAGGGTTGTATGGCTGTCTAAAATCCACACTAAAGACTTTTTCACTACACTTAAGGATTTTAATAATGAACTTACAACAAAAAAGGGCTCAGGTAAAATAATAAGGCAGAGGTTTATAAAAGACAGACTTACACCAATGGGCATCTCTATATTAACCCTTGCTGCTGCAATAACAGTCTATCTCTCTGATGTCCCCTATACATTTTTTAAAGAAAGGGATTCGCTTATGGTATTTAGTTTCAAGCACAGCGGGAAGCCATCAAAGGTCAAGGCGGCTTTATCTAATGAAGAATTGGAAAAACTGCCAAGGCATATGAGACCCAAATCAGAGATTGTGTTAAGGAGATTTCCTGTTTATGCAGAGGTGCAGATTGACAATAAAATAGTCATGGCAAAATCTTTCAGACCTGCAGGGTTGTGGCAGAACGGCTCATCATTTGTATTTGAAAATATTATTGTGGAACCCGGCATGCACAATGTAGTCATAAAGTTAAGCGAGTCAAACAATCCTAATAAATTTGATGTTATTTATGAAGACACGATTGATTTCAAACCAGGTGCAAGGATTGCATTTGATTTTGATGAGAAGGGACAGAGGTTTGTTATTGCGGAATGACAAAACTTTTTTAAAACTGTTTTAAAACTTGAAGAAATCTGGCAGGCGGTGTAACATTATATGATTCATTATGGACAGGATTATCATCAAAGGTGCAAAAGAACATAATCTTAAAGGGATTAACCTTGAAATACCAAGGGATAAACTAGTTGTAATAACAGGTGTCAGCGGTTCAGGAAAGTCATCCCTTGCCTTTGATACAATATATGCAGAGGGGCAGCGCAGATATGTGGAGAGTCTGTCCGCATATGCAAGGCAGTTTCTTGAACAGATGGATAAACCTGATGTTGAATCCATTGAGGGACTATCCCCTGCCATAGCCATTGAACAGAAGACCACATCAAAAAACCCCCGCTCAACAGTCGGCACTATTACAGAAATCTATGATTATCTAAGACTCTTGTTTGCAAGGATTGGCAAACCGCACTGCTACAAATGCGGCAGGGAGATTACTGCCCAGACTGTCCAGCAGATGGTTGACAGGATTATGGATTTTCCTGAAGGGACAAAGACCATCCTTTATTCTCCAATTGTAAGAGGAAGAAAGGGTGAATATAGAAAGGAATTGGAGCAGTTGAGGAGAGATGGTTATACAAAGGTAAAGGCAGATGGTATTGTCATGGATTTAATAGAAGATATTCATCTGGACAAAAAGAAAAAACATGACATAGATGTTATAATAGACAGGCTCATCATAAAGGAAGGGATTGTAAAGAGACTTACGGATTCTGTTGAGACCGCAACAAAACTGTCCGATGGTATTGTGAAGATAGAGATTGCAGGGGGGCAGGAGATACTTTTCAATGAAAACCTTGCCTGCATCGCCTGCGGTATAAGTTATCCTGAAATGACCCCGACCATGTTTTCATTTAACAGCCCCCATGGCGCCTGCCCTGAATGCAATGGTCTTGGAGGTAAACTATATTTTGACCCTGACCTTGTTGTGCCAAATAAGGAACTCTCTTTAAGGGATGGTGCAATTGCCCCGTGGGAGAGAAAATCATCCATATATTTTCATCAGATGATAGATGCCATTTCCAGCCATTATAATTTTGACATATACACACCATTCAAAGACCTTCCCAAAAAGATTCAGGATTGCCTTTTGTATGGTTCTGGTGATGAAGATATAGAATTTTACTATGAAAAGGGGGACAGGAGACATTATTACAAAAGGGCATTTGAAGGGATTTTAAAGAATCTTGAAAGAAGGTATCATGAGACAGAATCTTTTGGTGTCAGAGAAGATTTATCCCTTTACATGAATACCCAGCCATGTCCTGTATGTAATGGTTCAAGACTGAAAAGGGAGGCACTCTTTGTAAAGATAGACGGCAGGTCAATACATGATATTACAAAGATGTCAATAAAAGAGGCGCTGTCATTTTTCACAGAACTTAAACTTGGCAGGACTGAAACAGAGATAGCAAGAAGGGTTTTGAAAGAGATTTTAGAGAGATTTGGCTTCCTTGTCAATGTAGGGCTTGATTATCTGACACTGGATAGACCATCTGCAACCATGTCAGGAGGTGAAGGACAGAGGATAAGACTTGCAACGCAGATTGGTTCAGGACTTGTGGGTGTTTTATACATACTTGATGAACCGTCCATTGGCCTGCATCAGAGGGATAATACAAGACTCTTATCTGCATTAAAAAGGCTCCGTGATATGGGGAATACCGTGCTTGTGGTTGAACATGATGAAGAAACGATTTTGTCTGCTGATTGTGTTATTGATATGGGTCCCGGTGCAGGTGAAGAAGGCGGAAGGATTGTGGCACAGGGAACACCTTGTGAAATTATGCAAAACCCTGATTCTCTTACAGGCAGATATTTAAGCAAGGTTGTGGAAATACCTCTGCCATTAAAGAGGGCTAAACCTGATGGAAGGTTTCTTACAATAAAAGGTGCGAAGGCAAACAATCTTAAGAATATTACAGTTAAAATCCCGATTGGCATTATAACCTGTGTTACAGGTGTATCAGGTTCTGGCAAAAGCACCCTGATTATAGATACGCTTTATAAGGCGCTGGCACAGAGGCTGTACCATTCAAAAGAGCGGGCAGGTGAGGTTGATGCAATCTCAGGGCTTGAGTTTTTGGATAAGATTATTGATATTGACCAGTCACCTATCGGGAGGACCCCGCGTTCAAATCCTGCAACATATACAGGGGTTTTTACACCAATACGGGATTTATTTGCACATATCCCTGATGCACGGATGATGGGTTATAAGGCAGGCAGATTCAGTTTTAATGTTAAAGGCGGCAGGTGTGAGGCATGTGAAGGCGATGGTGTAATAAAGGTAGAGATGAGCTTCCTGCCCGATGTATATATTACCTGCGAGGTTTGTAATGGCAGGAGATATAATAGAGAAACCCTTGATATAAGGTATAAGGGTAAAAATATTTCAGAGGTACTTGATATGACGGTGCTGGAGGGCCTTAAATTTTTTGAGAATATTCCGTCTGTCAGAGAGAAACTTAAAACCCTTTTTAATGTGGGGCTTGGTTATATAAAACTCGGTCAGTCTGCAATAACCCTTTCAGGCGGTGAGGCACAGAGAATCAAACTGGCAAAGGAACTTTCAAAGAGGGCAACAGGAAGGACATTATATATCCTTGATGAACCTACTACAGGACTGCATTTTGCAGACATTCAGAAACTTCTGGATGTGCTGCAGAGTTTGAAGGCAGGCGGAAATACTATAGTTATAATTGAACACAATCTGGATGTCATAAAGACAGCAGACCATATAATTGATTTAGGTCCTGAGGGTGGGAATGAAGGAGGAATGATTGTTGCTGCAGGAATGCCTGAAGATGTGGCACAGGTCAAAGGCTCATACACAGGACAGTTTCTGGAAAGGGCCATTTTTTACAATCAGCATGGAAAAGTAGTTTAGTCTTCTGCCTTTTATAAGGTTAATGTCCCTGATAATCTCTTCATCATTTAGTCCTGCATTTGAGATAAAAACAGCGCTTTCCATTAGATTTAACTCTTCTAGGATAGGGATAATCTTATCCATCACTTTATTAATCTTCATTAAAATAACAGTGTCAAATTCCTTTAATGTTTGTTTAATTTTGTTGTGTTCATAGGTTGCAGGTATCACTGCAACCCTTTCACTGCCTTTTACCAGCGGGGTGCAGGCTATGGCAGATGCAGCATTTATAGATGAAACACCGGGTATTATCTTTACTGTGAATTGTGAATTGTGAACTGTGAACTGTTCAAGAAGGTAGATAAATGTAGAATAAAATAATGGGTCGCCGATTGTGATAAATGCCACATCCCTGCCGTTTTCAATCTGCTCTATAATCTGCCTCTTTGCCTCTTTCCATGTGTCCACAAGTTCATCCTGATTCTTTTTCATGGGGAATGTGAGTTCAAGGATTTCTTTATCCTTTATATCTATAACCTGTTTCACTATATCAAGGGCGCGGCTTTCCCCTTCTGACTTTGATTTAGGCACAGCAATCACATCAATCTCTTTTAACATCCTTGCTGCCTTTAATGTCATGAGTTCAGGGTCGCCAGGACCTATACCTATGCCATATAAAATACCGTGGGATGTGAGGTGTGAGATGTGAGGCGAACTCATTGATTTTTCTCCCCAACGATTATAAAGACAGGATTATGTGCATTAAAGAGGTGAAGGTCAGCGACATCTCCCTGCTGTAAGCATGCAGGGACAGGCTTTGTCTTTGCAATATTTACAGAGGTAACCTCTGTATTCCATTTTAACCCTTTAAAAGACTTGGCAGCAGTTGATAAAGTTTCAATGGTTATGGCATTTATAACCATCCTCCCTCCCTGTTTTAGTCTCTTTGCACATACATCTATTATCCTGTCAATATCTTTTCCGCCGCCGCCAATAAATACAGCATCCGGAGAGGGCATGCCTTTAAGCACAGAAGGGGCAACCCCATTTATTACTTCCATATTTTTTACATTAAACCTCTTTTTATTTTTCTCAATACAGGTAATCATCTTTCTGTCTTTTTCAACAGCAAAGACCTTTCCTTGTTTTGCAAGAAGTGCTGATTCTATGGATACTGAACCGCAGCCTGCGCCAATGTCCCAGACAATACTGTTCTGTTTGAGTTTTAGTTTTGATAAACTAATAATGCGGATTTCTTCTTTTGTGAGCATGCCGTTGGGATGGCTGAAGGAAGAATCTGGGATACCGAAACTACCGTGATACGCCTGCCCCCGAATGTTTGTATCGGGGGTGATGCCTGCCCCCGAATGTTTGTATCGGGGGTGTGATGCGTAAACAGCCTTTTCCTTCTGACTCCTGACTCCTGACTCCTGACTTCGCATCAGTATCATCACATTCAGCGGTGAAAAGTCTTTTTTGGAAATTAGGGATAGTGTTCCTTTTGTAATCCTTTCCCTATCAGTCCCCAAATCCTCACAAATATAGGCAGTATAATCTTTTATGCCTTTGTCAAGGAGTGCCTTTGCTATCTTTGAAGGTGTATTTTGAGGGTCTGTAAAAATGCCAACTTTATTGTATGCCGATATTTCATCAATTATATCTTTTTGACCCCTGACTTCTGACTTCTGATCCCCGCTTAAAGCCTGCGGGGACAGGCTCCTGACCTTTCCTCTTCCATGCACACTTAAAAACCTTGCATCATTCCAGTTTTCTTTGATTCTTGCGAATGCCTCCTGCATAGTAGAGGCATTTGGGATTATCTCTATCGTGTCTTTACCAAACCTTTTTAGGATAAAATCCGCAATACCGAAGAAGTTGGGGTCCCCTGTGGCAAGGACGACAGCATAGTGAGGAGTGAGGAGTGAGGAGTGAGGAGTTAAAACCTTTATGATTTTATTCAAATCAGAGCCTATCACAATTCTTTTTCCTTTAAACTCAGGAAAATAGGCAAGATGCCGCCTGCCGCCTATTAGAATAGAAGCATTCTCGATTAGTTTTAGTATCTTCTTTGAAAGGCTCTCCTTGCCTTCTATGCCTATGCCAATAATATAAGTCATGTTTTAATCATAACCTCACCTTCATATCCGACCAATATGCAATTTATATTATCGGTGGCTGCAATATCGGCTGCATTTTCTTTGACCTTTTCACAGACTGTTTTCAAAATGTTTTCCAGATTGTTTTCCTTTAAAATATAAAACACCTGCCTTGCTGTATTTGCATTTTTGATGTTTTCAATAATATCATATTTCGCCCCTGCCTTTTTTACAAGGTTGGACAAAAAGTCAAATTCGATGCTGGAATCTGTGCAGTGGGTTTTAAAGTACCCTGCTGCAAGTTTGCTGAACTTCCCAAATTGTCCCGCAATAATAATTTTTTTTATTCTCGACTCTCGACTCTCGACTCTCGACTCTTTTAACGCATACCCCATATGGTCGCCGACAAGTATAAATGCCTCTTCAGGCAATTCCAATTCCTTTTCTAAAGTTTTTTCACTGCTCCTCCCCGTTGAAAATACCAGTTCTTTACAGCCTGATGCAATTGCAACATCTATTGCGCAGGTTATGGAATGGCGGTATGCGGATAGAGATAATGGTTCAACAATGCCTGTTGTGCCTAATATGGAAATGCCCCCGATTATTCCGAGGCGGGGATTCATTGTTTTTTTTGCGATTTCTTCGCCATGCGGGACAGAGATAACTACTGTGATGCGTGATGCGTGATGCGTGATGCGTGAAAAAACCTCCCTAACATCATTCTTAATCATTTTTCTTGGCACAGGATTTATTGCAGGCTCGCCGACTGGAATTGCAAGCCCCGGTTTGGTAACAATGCCGATGCCTTTGCCGCCGAAGACCGTGATGCGTGATGCCTGCCCCCGAATGTTTGTATCGGGGGCGTGATGCGTGAATTGAAATGCCTTATTATTTCTGACTTCTGACTTCTGACTTCTGACTTCTGCAACAATCTCTGCCCCATTTGTTACATCAGGGTCATCGCCTGCATCCTTTATGACAGATGCAGAGGCTCTATTTTTGCCTAATTCACATCTGTAAATAGGAAGGATAACAACATTTCCAATCGGCAGGGTTATCTCAACATCTTTAACTTTTTTTTGCGTCAAAAATGCTAAAGCCGCTGCCTTGACAGCAGCGGCTGCGCATGCACCTGTTGTATAGCCTTTACGAAGCTCTTTCTTCATTAAACCTTTTCCAGAAATATCCGAGCATAATACCTAAAACCACTGCAAGCACAAGCCCCTGTATTGCCTGAGGCACATTGAAGTTATACCTGTCTGGAGTTGTCAGGGCAAGACCATATGCCCCTCCAAATAAAACAATCCATAAGAAGATGGCTATATAAACCCCTTTTGTGATACTACTCTTAAATGGCAGCCATCCTTGCAGGAGATTTAAAAAACCGCTCACAACAATGCCAAACACAGCACCGCCTACCCCAAATGTAATTATGTGCTGTAAAGGGGTCTGTTCAAATGGGAATGCACTAGTAATTACATTAACACCAATGGCAATCCACCCCCAGAGTATGCCGCTAGCGGCACCCAAAACAATGCCCTTCCTCCAATCAATAGATTGAAATTGCATATATACCTCCTATGTTAAGTTTAGGAGTTCTGGAGTTGCGGAGTTAAGGAGTTAAACTCTTAAACTCTTAAACTCATTAACTCTTAACTCACAACTGTTCTTTAGTGGCACGGCATCCCTAAAACATGCCTGAAATCATGGAATGTGTCATGAACCATTGGGATAATGGTATCAACACCATACAGGATTACAACCATTGAACATGCCACTGCTGCAAGAACCAATGCCGGCAGAAATGCCCTTGAAAATGTAAAATCTTTGCTAAATATTCTTTCCATTTTAAATTCCTCCTTTTTTAATTTGAAATTTTGAAATCCTTAATCACAACCTTTTTATGCAAAAGCCAGATAAATCCCGGCTATCGTGATTACACTGCCGGCATAACGAAACAGTTGAGGTCTATCAAGTTTTTTGAATAAGATGCTGACACCGATACCGGATAAATGCAGTAAAGAGGTTGCAAGGACAAAACCTATGCTGTAGTTAAGTCCTGATAATCCTGCAGGTATTTCTGTTCCATGTGCATGCCCATGAAATACTGCAAAAAGGCCAACAATTGTCATGCTTAATGCCAGAGGTAAACTTACTGCCGCAGAGATAAGAACACCGAGAATCAATACAGACATGACAATCCCCTGTTCAATAAACGGCACAGCAACACCGAACATGCCCAAAACAGAGCCTAAAATCATTATGCTGACAAAGGTAAGGGGGATAGACCATACAGCCCTGCCGCCTGTCTGCGCTGCCCATATGCCGACTGCGAGCATTGCAAGGATGTGGTCTATGCCGTTAAGCGGATGGCTAAATCCGTATGCAAATCCGGTTGTATGCCCAATGCCGGTATGGGCATAAACTAATGACGGTGTTAAAATAATGGCGAACAACAACAGCAATAAATCTCGCTTAAATATCTTCTTCATAATCTCCTCCTGTTTTAATTTCTAATTTCTAATTCCCCCGCCATCACCTCCTTATCCTATAACTTTTCTTCTGCCATAATCAATAATGCATTTACAATCGCCACTGCAACTGTAGAGCCGCCTTTCCTCCCTTTGATTGAGATGTAAGGCACATTAAGTTTCATCAATTCTTCCTTGGATTCTTTTGCATCAACAAAACCCACAGGCACACCTATAACAATCGCAGGTTTTATATTTTGTGTTTTAATCATTTTTACAATCTCAAGGAGCGCAGTCGGCGCATTGCCAATGGCAACAATTTTGGAGTTTGGAGTTTGGAGTTTGGAGTTTGGAGTTAAAGAAAATCCGCATTCAAACGCCTTTCTCATTCCTGCCGCTGTTTTCGTGATGCCTGCCTCTTTCGCAAACTCCGCCACATCTTTATCCGCCACAAAACATCTCACAGCGCCGCCAAACTTATTCAGCCTTTCCTTGTTTATCCCAACTTCTATCATCTTCACATCTGTAATTATATCAGAGCCTCTTGAAATTGCATCTATGCCTGTTTCAATTGCATTATTGCCGAACCTGACCAAGTCAGCATATTCAAAATCCGCAGTTGTATGAATCAGACGCTTTACTATCGGCAGTTCTGGTGAATTGAATTTTGACTCATCCAGTTGTTCGCTTATAAGGCGAAAGCTTTCTGCCTCTATGGGATGCTGGGCTACAGTTGGGAGTTGGGAGTTGGGGGTTGGGAGATTTGTTTTCAGTTTTTTACTCTGAACTCCGAACTCCGAACTCCGAACTGATCTTATCCTCTCTACTGCCACATCCACAAGTTTCTCATGATAGCCGAGATGCGGCACAAGGATAATATTCAAATCAGGGTATTTCTTTTTTGCAGTTTCTACTTCAAAAGGCAGGTCTTTTGTCACATGGGCGCCCATATATAAAAAATATGGATGCACGATTATATTTCTGATGCCCTTTTTTACCAGAATATCAACAGCGCCCTGAAAATCAGGCTGGGCAAACTGCAGAAACGCAGGCTGGACAACAGCATGACCGCCTCTATTTCTGACAGACTCTGCAACCCTTACAAGTGTATTATTTGCCTCTTTGACAGGGCTTCCATGTCCGAGGATAAGAACAGCCGTGATGTTTGACACAATATCTCCTTTTCCTTAAAATAAAAATCCCCAGTCCTTTTGGGAACTGGGGATTAACCGTTTTTTTAATCCATATCCTTTACCTTCTTTACCATAGAAGGTGTGTGAAGTATATCATGGCAGGTCTCCTGACTTGCGGTTTAGCCTACTCTCTGTCGCCTTCCCAGTGAAAACCAGTGGCATTTGTGCAGATTTCGTTACCGCTCACAGTGGCGGGTCCGTGAGGGATTTTCACCCCCTTCCCTATTCTACCTCTAAAACATATTCCAGAGGTCACCATGATATAAAATTATAGTATTTTGAATCCCTTACCTTAAATAGAGGATGAAAGTCAAACAAAATCTGCACTCTTGTTCCGTAACAATCAAAAGTAGACATTTGGGAAAGACCAAAAGTAGACATCAGGGGTAAACCCCCACACCAATACCAAGAGACTCTAACGTCCTTTTAAACTGTATCTCCCCTTCATCATCCCCTTTTTTGTATTTGTAATGCCAAAACTAAACGGGGCGTCCATTAATTGACAAAATAAAATAAAGGGGAAATATAATATTCAGGAGATAACAATGCCGAAAGGAAGGCAAGTTGGGTGGAGAAAGAATTAAATGGGCTTGCCCTTTATATTTATAAATATAGGATAGTACTCCACTAAAGCAACCTCTCTTTACTGCTTTGCCTCCAATATATTGAGGAGTGCATCTGCATCAACATAGCCTGGGATTACTCTCCCGTCAGGCAATATTATAAATGGCGTGCCGTCTATGCCGAGGGTTTTGGCGAGTTTTATATTTTCGTCTATCTCTTTTGCCTCGCAACCGGGCTTGGGCAGTTCTTTACCCTCAAAGGCGTCTTCCAGCATCTTTACAGACTTTTTGCACAGGATTGCCTTTGATTTTTCATATGCCTTTGGATGAGATTGAAGTGGATATAGTTTTATGTAAAAGGCAATATCTTTCCTTTTCTCAATAATCTTTTTTGCCTCTTTGTGTAGTTCCCTGCAATACGGACAGTCAGGGTCATCAAAGATTATGATTTTGAGCGGGGCATTTGGACTTCCTATTACAAGCGCATCTTCAAGAGGTATCTGGCTTGGGTCAATCCTTCTTTGAGACGCAGGTTTTCCTATGTCAGAGATAGGGATAAACCGAGCCAGCACTACATATTTTTTTGCAAAATCAAGATACGCAGTAAAATCATTCCCTTCCTGAATTCCCCTTATCTCCCACAACCCCTTAACAGGGCTCATGCCTATAGATTTCACTTCTGCCTTTAATATATTTTTTGCCTCTTCTAGTGTAATCTTATGACAGTCAGTGCATTCCTTGCCGCACCCCTGTATCTGTTCGTTTGTTTGAAATGCATCGGCAACATAGCTAAAAAGGGTCAGATAAACTATACTTAAAAAAACAATAGCAATAAAATTCAATATCCTTTTCATTGTTTGCACCTCACATATATCTTCCAAATATTTAATATATTGCCTGCACAATTGCAAGGTTTTAAATAAAACCAGCAAAAAACTATCAAAGCTCTAAAACCTTTTATCCTGTTGTCTCTAAAAAAAAGGGGGGCAGAGCCTATGGAAGTGAGGTTATACTGGCATCTTAAACCGCAACACGCTGTATAGGCTGTCAGGCACGAACAGTGTTTTGGCTGGATACCAGAAATTATCTCTCCCCCCTTTTTTTAAGCCCTGCCAGAAGCAGAATCTCCAGCAGGGCAGTCTTGATGAAGTCGTAAAAAGTCTGAAAACATACATTTTGTCATTCCCGTGAAAACGGGAATCTAGTCTTTCCAAATAGTTGCACCGCATCTGGATACCCGCTCCCCGCTTAAAACATGCGGGGACAAGCTTCGCGGGTATGACGACTTTTTACGAGACCATCAGTCTTAAGCAGTGTTTTTCATAAAGAGCGCTGCTGTTTTCGCGTTATCAGTTTTGTAAGTGTTATTCCTTTTAAGTTTGCAGTCAGGGCAGTATTCAATATGGTCTGCATTCAACCCTTGTGAAAGCAGCCTCTGCCTTACCCTCATAAACACGCTGTCTGCTGCCATCGGCATCCCGCACCCTCTGCAAAGGAGGATACCCTTTTCACATTTAGTTTCTGCATTAAACCATTTATCCAATCTTAACCTTCTATCTATAATTATGCATCTTTCAGGACATGCCTTTTCACAAACAGGACAGCCTTTGCATAAACTATGATTATATACTAGGAATATCTTCTCATCTTCCCTGCCCCTTGCCCCTTGCCCCTTGCCCCTTTTTAATGCAAGCGCGCCTGTTGGACATACATTACTGCAGTTTTGACATAGGGTGCATCTCTCTCCTATATCTATCCATGCGGTTCCGGGAAATGGCAGCCTGTCAGAGGATGAATTAAATAAACGCCCCAATAACCCCTCATTAAAAAAATATCCTCTGTCATTATCATTGCCATCTACATTATCAGAGATTTTAAATGCCCGCTCATAGCCGTTTCTGGCAAAGAACTCTGCAAGTTTTTTAAGATGTCCTGTTTCTTTGCACTCATTGCATCCAATCAAATTTACGGAACTGCCATTTGATAGAATTCCAGTTAAACCCCTAAAAGAGATACTGGAGATATGAGAGGTATAGATTGCCAAATTTTTGTCAGCGCCATTATATTTAAAGCCTGTTCTTTCACAGATAAAGATTATTTTTTTGCCTTCTTCCGAAAGTTTTATCCCTTTTAACATGGAACTATTTGCGTCCATATCATCTATAGCGTTTACAGGGCAGACCTGATAGCATAAGCCGCATCTTGTGCATGATTCATGGTTTATGAATGCAGATTTTCTGTTTCCCTTGCTTGCAGCCTTAATCGCCTTTTCAGGACAGATCAATACGCAATTAGCGCATCTATTCTCCATTATGCATATGTCCTGTTTGACAGCAGGATAGTTATCCATATTTCTCCACCTTACAAAATTTCCCCAGCGCCGCTTACTGCTGGAGCGGCACTGGGGAATGAAAAGCAAATACCTATCTTTAATCAGATAACTTTAGCAGAAGGCGCTTCTACTGCAACAATTCTGGCAATAATATCCACATATCCGGGGAACCCAACTATCGGTGACAGTAAGTTGGGGTCAACCAACTGGTTCACATTGGCAGTGTAATCCTTCTGCTGGTAGGTCGTGCCAACACCCGGCGAGAAACGACCGCCTCCTCCGTATGGCATCTTCAACACACTCGGACGAACCGTATCTGTCACAAGGACAACACTCTTCTGTGTCTTGCCAAGCATATTCTCAATCGTAATTACATCTCCGGTATTTACCCCATTTGCCTCTGCATCCTTTGGATTCATAGCACATGCACCAACGCAGTGGGTGCCTTTTGTAAACCTCTTTTTTGCCACCTTCATGCTTCCCTGCGGCATACCCATACCGTTTTTCTCTGTAACCCAGTCTGCCACCTCAGCCTCAAACTCCTTATTCAATGGCCACCATATGCTGTCAGTGGGCGTCTCTGCCTGCTGCGGATTGGCGTATGTGGCTGTCATGCCCTGATGCACCCTGGCAGAAATCAACTGGAACGGATACTTCTTTACCATCTCTGCATATCTCGGACTTGCAGGATTATAAGGAGGGTCAAACCAGAAGAATGTGGTCGGGTATTTATCCCATTTTACTCCTGTGTATTTTTCAAGGATTTCGAACCCGTATGGTTTTGCGCCGCCCTTTATATGCTCATTATAATTCTCCATCCTGCTCCAGACAAACTCAATCTTGCCAGATTTGTGCTGAATTACCTGCTCATACCTTCTCCACGCCATAGGCCATACAGCAACACCCTGATGCTTCCTCAGCCAATCCACTGTTATCGGCTCGCCCTGAATCACCTTTTTCTCATTGTCTATCTTCACCCTTCCTGCCTCAAGGGAATCCGGTGTGCCGATGAGTGTATAGCCCTTAGGAAGTTTTGGATATGGAAGAGGCTCGCCCACATTCTTTTTACCAGGCGTCCCTTCAATTGCCTCAGTCCAGAATATATCATCATGCTTATATTTGAGCCAGAACTCCTTCGGGTCAACATCCTTATCGCCATTGTCATAGAGCGCCTTTGCAACGGCATTCATTATCTCAACCTGAGTCTTTGCCTCGCCGAGCGGCTTTATCACCTGATCCCTTAAAACAGCAACAGGACAACTTGGATATATATCTGCAATGCCATACCTCTCCAGATAGTTTGCCGCAGGGAGCACTACATCAGCATACAGAGCGTTCTCAAGGTAGACGGAGTCTATGCTGACATTCAGATCAAGAAGATACTCGCCTGTCTTAGGGTCAACTGCAGTAAGCGCCTCCTGCCATTTCCATGTAGCGCTTCCGCTTATCATTGTATTCCCGCCGATTTCGAACCTTGCCTTGATTGGATATTTATAGCCCTTAAAAGGACCATACTTGATTTCTACCCCTTCAAGGATCCTCCTTGGATGGTCGCCAACCACATCCTCCCAGCCTGCAGGCCAATCGCTCATCTCATCCATGTGCAAATCGCCCTGCTTGCCTTTGACAGTCTTGCCATTAACAGTTCTCGTGATTTCCCTGCCCTGGAAGTGTCCGGCATAGCCGTCCTTGCTGATTCTTACCTGATTGCAGTCAATGACCCCGCCCGGCGCCTCAATGTTGCCTGTTACAACATCAATGGCTGTGCCAAACATGGATGCTATATAGCCTGCAAATCTGTGGCCGATGCCGTTCATGCCCCAGACAACTGCGCCAGGCTTTGTGGTTCCGATGAGCTCGGCGATTTCCTTTATCTTGTCTTTTGAGATGGTGGTCTTTTCCTCTGCCCATTCTAAAGAGAAGTATTTAAGCCCGTTGCCGTCGGTCTTATTCCAGTAGGACTTGAACTCCTTCACAAACTCATCAAAACCCTTTGTGTATTTTGCTATGAAGTCTTTGTCCTCGTATCCCTTTTCGAGGATATACCTCAAGATAGCGCCCAGTAAGTGGTTGTCGGTGCCCGGTCTTATCGGCACCCACTCTCCGCCGTTATTGGCTGCCCATGCAGCGGTATTGCACATGGCAGGGTCAACAACGATTACCCTGCAGCCCTTGAGCGCTGCTGTAACTGTTCCCCTGCTTTCATAATGGATCCTTGTGGCAGTGAACGGATTCCAGCCGAGATACACGATATATTTCGGAAGAGGGAGGTCATCATACCCCATTTCTTTCAGACTTCCGTCAGACTGTCGGACAAGGACAGGCCTCATCAAATCAGGCTCCCACCTCTTGCCGTTTATGAAGTTCTTGGGACCGAACCTTCTCGGCACATCGCAGATACTGCCGTGCTCAACAACATGAGGGCAGGCAATAGCCCCGCGGCCCATGCGGTAGTAAGGCTGTGTATCCGTCATGTCGCCTGTGTCAACAATCACTGACTCTCCGCCGCCGTGTTTCTTTTTAATCTCCACAATCTTTTTGGCTATGTGATTCAATGCCTCATCCCAACTTACCCTTTTAAACTTCCCTTCCCCGCGCTTTCCAGTCCTCATCATAGGATGTAGTATCCTGCCTGTTGAGTTTATTAGACCGCACCCTAATGGCCCCTTGCCGCACATCTTGCCGTGGTTGTAGGGGTCTGCATAGTTTCCATAAATCTTTTCTACCTTGCCGTCCTTTGTACAGACCTCCAGCCCGCACTCACTTGGGCAGTAGGAATCATAGGTATATTTCACATCATAACCTGTAAATTTACCTTCTAATTCCTGCTCGCTCCCTGCCTGCAGTTTAAGATTTGACTGGGAAAAGGCATTGAGGACATTAAATCCGAGAGGGGCTGTTGCTCCAACTGCTGCGCCTAATTTTATAAAGTTTCTTCTTGATATTTTCATGACTTCACCTCCTCGGCAGTGCCGCTTATATCAATCAGTTTATCCCTTCCATCCATGATATAAGCAGTCTGTGGTTTTGTTTTAAACTCAGCCCTCAGGACATCAGTTTTATTTTCTTTAAGGAGTTTAGAGACCTTGCTGTTCGGGTCATTCAAATCTCCGAAATACCTTGCATTGCCTATACAGTTCCTCACGCATGCCGGCTCCTCCAGACCTGCATCAAGCCTGTGCGCGCACCATGTGCATTTGTCTGCCTTGCCTGTAGATTGATTTATGTATCTGGCATCATACGGACATGCAGTAGCACAGTAACCACAGCCGATACAGAGGTCTTCTCTTACAAGCACTGCCCCATCGCTCCGCTTAAATGTAGCGCCTGGCACAGGACACGCCTTGATACACGGCGGATTTTCGCAGTGATTACACAGCACAGGCAGGAAATACCTCTTGTTGTTTGGATACTCGCCAACATCATAGATGCCGACCCTTGCCCTGGAGTTGCCCATAGGCACTTTATTCTCCATCTTGCATGATGATTGGCATCCATAGCATCCTGTGCATTTTCTTAAGTCTATGGCAAAGCCATACTTTTTAGACATATCATCCCCTCCTATTTTACTTGCAAGTATTGTTTGTTCTTCTTTTTCTCTATCTCTCCAATCATTTGCTTCACCGCACACTATAACCTCTACTTATTTTTTATAGCGGTCGCCTGCTTCAGCAGGTTCGCCGCCATAAAATGTCCTTGCGTTATCCGCGCCCCATCTATGGCATTCCAGACACTCTGTCTTATCAACCTTTCTGCTTAAATTCTGAGGCATGGCAGATTTTCCTACGGTAGTTCCGCCCACACCTTTCTTATCTGCACTCACCCAGCCATTTGACTTATAAGGCTGCAAATGGCATTTTTCACAGTCCACTCCGTTCTCATCATGGTTTGTGTGAAAGGCTTCTGGATTGTATCTTGCCTTCATATCTTCAGCTGCCTTTACCAGCCCTACACTCCCGAAAACCACTGCGAGAAGAACACAGATTAAAGTCTTTTTTCTAAACATGCTGACACCTCCTTTCGTGTTTTTTTGCTGCTAATTTTTTTACTTAAAATAAGACACACCTGTATAACCTCACCTCCTTTCCATTTGTTATTAAAATAGCAATTATAATGCCAATGTATATCTAGTTGATTTATAAGACTTTTTCTTTAAAAATATCTCTTGACATTGTTACAGATGAAACATATGATGCAACATAAATTGAAACAGAGGTCCCAAAAATAGACATTCATTTTTGGGTTTGTAAAATAGCGAGGGTTTTAATCGCTATTTTACAGAGAGGTGATGATATGGGTATCCCTGCCATTAGTCCAAATAGTCCATTTGCCTTTGAGTCTATCTCTCAAAGCGCTATCTTTTTTGTAATGGATGAAAAATGCAATATACTTTCAATGAGCGGTGCGGCTAAAGAGAAATGCAGGTTGAATGACAATGATATTGCCAGAGGAGTGTGGTGTGATGCTGTTCTTGACGGGTTCCCTCTCTATGACTGTCCGCCCAAAAGTTTCGGGGTATCCAGCGGAAATTTGAAGACCGCAAATGGCAAGATGGCAGGGACATTTATCTATTACCCTATAAAAGATGAGAAAGGCAGGATTGTGGGGAGTATCTGGAATTTTATAAGGCAGAGCAGCAGTTGCTGCAATATAATGGAAGATGAGTCATTCTGGGCAACAAAGAATAAAACCATGGGCATAACGATTCAGAGGGCGATTATTGCTGCAAAAAAAGATTCCCCTATAAGCATATTCGGCGAGACAGGAACAGGAAAGACAGTTCTTGCAAAGTTTATCCATCAGCAGAGTCAGGTAAGGGAGGGCCCGTTCATCCACATAAATTGCTCAACCATCCCCGAGACACTCTTTGAATCAGAGTTATTCGGTTATGAAAAGGGGGCATTTACAGGCGCTAACACTGAGGAAAAGGGCTATATTGCTGCGGCTGACGGCGGAACACTCTTTCTGGATGAGGTGGCGGACATGCCTTTAACTTGTCAATCTAAACTATTGACATTTCTGGACACCAAAAGATATCAGCCGCTCGGCGCCACAAAAGAGAGGATAAACCGTGTAAGGATTATATCTTCTTCCAATAAACCACTCTGGGAGATGACAAAGAATCGGGAGTTCAGACAGGACCTTTTTTTCAGGCTTTCTGTAATAAGGCTCTTCATGCCGCCGCTTCGGGAAAGGAAAGAGGATATTCCCACGCTTGTCAACAACTTTTTAGGCGGTAAAAAACGGATAAGTTCGCAGGCTATGAGACTAATCTTATCACATCCATGGCATGGGAACATCAGGGAACTTACATCCGTATTGGAGAGCGCGTGCGTATGCAGCGCTGACGAGGAAATCATACAGCCCGACCATCTCTGTCTTAACTATGAAGAGAATGAAACAAACGGCCGCTTAAAAAATGGGATGACAAATCCTGATGATGAGAAATACAAGATACTTTTGGCATTAAAAAATTCTTCCAACAACAAGACAATGGCTGCACAACTCCTTGGATTAAGCCGCATTACCTTATGGCGAAAGATGAAAAAACATGGTCTTGAGGTCAGTAAAGATTGCGGTGCGGACTGCAGCTGTCATAAATAAATATAAACCCCGCAACTAACCTGTCTGCTTGTCGCAGACCTGCCTAATTTAACCCTTCATTAAAAAAGAAAAATAATGTATATTTTAATCTGGCAGCAAATCAGCGTCTGTAAAAAGCGAAAAGGGAACAAGGCGTCGGGGTAAAAACCTTGACACTTTGGCAAGGGATTACAGATTGAGCATCATCTCCATTATAAATATAGCATTAAACGCACTAAGAATAAATAAGATGGGGGACAAAAAGGATTTATTTTCCTCTTTCTTTTGGGAGCAAAGACTATCTGTCTATTGTGCCCCCTTTGAATGATGTGATGGGGATAGTTGGATAATACTACTCTGGCTGTCCTTGGCATGAAAATAATTTACTCCAGACCCAACAGTTCTGTCCAAGAAAATAAATCCCCTTTTCTGTCCTTTTCTGTCGTCCCCTTTTCTGCCCTCCTGCCCTTTCTGTTTTTCTGTGCTTTTTCTTGATGACTTTCTCTGCCTTCTTTGATAATCTCTTTCTTATGCCTGCCTGTCGGCAGACAGGGGTATAATCCTCCTTTTTTGATGTGTTGTAACTGCTTGAGAATTATACCATTTTTGAATTTACAAAAAAGATTTTATACTACCAAACATGTCAAATAAAAGAAGAAGAGATGCTTTCTAAAATCCTATCCAGTGCTATAATCGGCATTGATGCATATATTGTTGAGGTAGAGGTAGATATCTCTCCCGGACTACCTGTGTTTTCTACTGTCGGACTCCCTGACAATGCTGTTAAGGAAAGTAAAGATAGAGTCAAGGCAGCAATAAAAAACTCAGGTTATGAATTCCCGACCATGAGGATTACTGTAAACATTGCACCTGCTGATATAAAAAAAGAAGGCACAAGTTTTGACCTGCCTGTTTCAATCGGCATACTTGCCGCGCAGAAACTGCTTAAGACTGATAAACTTAATCAATATCTCATAGTTGGTGAACTTTCATTAAATGGGGATATTAAACCTATAAAGGGTGCGCTTTCTATGGCAATCACTGCAAAGACTTTAGGATTAAAAGGTATTATACTGCCGGAGGAAAATGCAGAAGAGGCAGCCATTGTTGAAGGTATAGATGTTATTCCTGTTAAATGCCTTTCCCAGTTAGCAGAGTTTTTTAATGGGGGCATAGAAATTAAACCATGTAAGGTAGATGTCAATGCCTTTTTCAAAAGGGAAGGCGATGCCTTATTGGATATAAATGAGGTGAAAGGGCAGGAGCATGTAAAAAGGGCACTGGAGATTGCAGTGGCAGGAGGGCATAATATCTTAATGATTGGGCCGCCCGGCTCAGGGAAAACAATGCTTGCAAGGAGGATTCCAACCATTCTTCCTGATATAACTATGGATGAGGCGATTGAAACAACAAAGATTCACAGCGTTGCAGGACTATTGAATAACAAACAGGTGCTTGTCACAACGAGACCTTTCAGAAGCCCCCACCACACTATTTCTGATGCAGGTCTCATTGGAGGGGGGCAGATTCCAAAACCAGGTGAGGTGTCTCTTGCACATAACGGAGTTTTGTTTTTAGATGAACTCCCTGAATTTCATAAAAATGTTTTAGAGGTATTAAGGCAGCCCCTTGAAGACGGCAAGGTTACAATATCCCGGGCAGCCGTTTCAATTACATATCCAACATCCATCATGCTGGTTGCTTCATGTAACCCATGTCCTTGTGGTTTTTTCGGAGATTTAAGCAGGACATGTCAGTGCACCCCATTACAAATCAGGAGATACAGGGCAAAACTATCAGGACCACTCCTTGATAGGATAGATATCCATGTGGATGTACCGGGAGTCAAATTCAGGGAATTATCTGATGAAAGGGGAGGGGAAGAATCGTCTGAAATAAAGGAGAGGGTCAATACGGCAAGGAAGATACAAGATAAAAGGTTTTCTATACTCCATACAAAATCAGGCAGAAGGATATACTGTAATGCCCAGATGTCATCAAGACATATCAAAAGATTCTGTGAAATAGGCAGTGACAGCAAAGGACTTCTTGAAATGGCAATAGATAAACTCGGACTTTCTGCGCGGGCGTATGCAAGGATATTAAAGGTTGCAAGGACTATTGCAGATATTGAAGGAAGTGAAAATATTGGGTCGCCCCACATATCAGAGGCGGTTCAGTACAGGAGTCTGGACAGAAAGGTTGTATAAATAGCAGAGGCACAGGAGACAATATGCTTGGCAAACAAGGATGGGTGCCTTTTAACTTACTGGTATTTTCGGGTGAAATGTCTTATCTGTCTTATTATTCCTGCTTCATCTGCCAGAAGCCCCCTTGCCTTTATGGATAGTCTTAATAGCGGCACTTTGGACTCCCTGTCAATCCTGTACATAATCATATACCAAGTCATATATATCCTCATTGCCATTGCAGCAAGCACCAGTATACCTGCAAACCAGAGTATTGCTACACCAGGGTCATAGCGATAACTCAATATTGTTGCCTCCATAAACTCCTTGATGTCTACTGCCCTGTCCTCAATGGTCAAATAACCGCCGAGTTCAAGTTTCCCAATCTTTTCTTTATCCTTTATACCATTTGCCATTAGTCCTTTGCCTTTTACCATATATACATCTACAGAGGGAATAATCTTTTCAGTCCTGCCATCCTTTCTAAACAGTGTGCCGACCCTTAGATTTTTAAAAACAAGGGCATCTTCTATGCCGGGAAGTATTGCCTCTTTCCCTATCTCTACCTCAATTCCAATAGGACTCTTGTCCATTGTTACCTTTAACTTCTGCTCAAATGCCGCCTGATAAAATGTAAAGCCGCCGTATTCTAATGGGTCATTTACCTCAATAATCTTTTCAATGATTAGTTTGTCATCTCTAATCACCATTAACCTGCTCTTCCAGTCTTTTGGAAATAGCGATTCATCCTTTATTTTATATTTTATTGGTTTATCCTGCCAGCCAAGGGCAATTGCAAGCCTTGACAGTCTTTCTTTTGGATAGTCTATAGAGGGCATCTGGTTGTATTCGGTTGTGAACTCAGCCAGTTTGACCTTAAATGGCAGTTCTTCTGCCTTTTTGCCGAATAGTTTATTAAATCTGCTCTGTACAGATGGCTGGATTGTTTTTATCTCATCAGGATATATTATAATCTCATCTTCAAATGCAAAAAGGTATGTCAGGAAAAAACCGATGAAACAGAGAAATATTCCAAGATGGTAAAGGCATGTAAGCCATTTATAAGATAACCCCTTTATCATAATGGTTTTGCTGGTGTCAGAATACAATTTTCTAAAACCAAGTTTTTTTATGAATATTTCATCAATCTCATCTTTTCCATTTAACTGTATTATGTGAGTTGAGATAAATCCTGTGTCAAGAGGTGTTTCTTTGCATAGTATAAGAAACCGCTCCCATGTGCATATTGTAAGGTTCACAAACAATAAAAGACTGACTATAAGGAACAATGGGGTTGAAAAGAGGTTCATGAGTCCGAATATCTTCACAAGCAATACAAACCTGCCGCCCTCATTTATATAGTCTTCAATATTTCCACCTTGCGGAAATATAGTCCCTGCAAGATAGAATACAGCCAGTATCCCCAGAAATAGAATTGAGGTCTTTATGGAAGAGAACTTTTTGTATAGATAGTTATTACGAATTTGCATTTTCATACTGCATAAATATGCAGACTTGGGATGCCCAGCAGTTTAGAAAGCCAGTTGACACCAAGGAATGTCATCAGCATACATATAAATCCAAGAATATTCAGCAAGGATGCAGGCAGACCTCTCCACTTTGGGATAGTCATTGCATGAAGGTACATGGCAAATACGGTCCATGTTATAAGCGACCATGTCTCCTTCGGATCCCAACTCCAATATCTTCCCCATGCTTCATTTGCCCATGCAGCGCCTGAGAATACGCCGAATGTAAGCAGGGGAAAGCCAAACAGCACGAGTTTAAATGATGTCCTGTGAAACACCTCTATATTATTCATATCCAGTCCATAATCAAAAGACTTCCCTCTTTTCAGTCTTGGATTTATAAAGAGATAGACCATCTCTATACTGCAACTCACCACAAATACAGCGTAAGAGAGAAATGCAAGGATTACATGATATTCAAACCACCAACTCTGCAACGGCGGTGAAAGCGGTTCTACAGCAGGGTTTCTTGAAAGGAGTGCATAAAGTGATGCGCCCATTGACATAAGGGTTACAGGTATCCCTGCAAGGTGTATGCCTTCCCATTTTCTTGAAACATAAATGTATGTGAAAGAGGCAGTCCATGCAAACCATGAAAGGCTTTCATATAATGTCTGGAATGGTGCGCGTTGTGCCTCTATGGTTCTGAAGATTATTAGCGCTGCATGGATAACAACCACTGCCCATAAAATACCTGCTGCCGTCTTTCCGATAGAGTTCTTTTTTGTGAAGAGATATATCAGATATAAAAAAAGGCACACACCGTAAAAAAAAGCGATAAGCCAGAATATCCTCAGTTCTGTAGTTAAGAGGAAGGCATCCCTTGATAAGATAGTATCAATAGTTGAAGTCATAAAAAATCAAAACTTTTAAAATTTGATTTGTAATTTTTAACTTTGCTTTTTGAGTTTTGATTTTATCTACCATACCTATATTTAATTTGACAAGGCAAATATTTGTGTATATATTTGAAACCGCTAAATTCCAAAAAGAGAGGGAATAATCAGGTCATGAACAAGATAAGATGCCAATGCTGCAGCAAAGAACTTCAGCCGGGCAGCATAAAATATGTTATTGAGATAAAGAGTTTTGCTGATTTTGATGGCTATCTTGAGGAATATCAAGGTGATATAGAAGACGGCATGTTAGACATTCTTGAAGATATGTCAGATACTGATACAAAGACGATTGAGGAGGATGTTTATCAGGAACGGGTGTTTATACTTTGTAAGGACTGTAAGGCAAGGTTTGTAAAAGACCCATTCTGTATGGAGAGGGAAACCTTTGAAAACGAGCATATGAAAGGGACAGTGCATTAAACAGCATCAAGGATAAAAGGGAGGGATGTATAAATGCCAATATATGAGTATGTCTGCAAATCCTGCGGCATGGAATTTGAGGTAACACAGAAGATTTCTGATGAACCCTTAAAAGAATGCCAGCGCTGTTCTTCTAACAAAATTGAAAAGGTCATTTCACCATCTGCATTTGTGCTGAAGGGAAGCGGCTGGCATAAAAGTGATTATGCCTCAAAGGTGAATGACCCATCTAAAAAGAGTCCTGAAAAGGATTCATCATGCCCTGCTGCATCATCTTCTTCAAGTGCATGCTCCACATGCCCGCAGGCATAATAAATAGTAAGTTTTTTTACATCACACATATGCCTTTTATCAGGCATTTCCTGCATTTTTCAGGATCTTTCTTTTTCGGACATCTGTCCAGAATACCAAGCCTGCACAGGCTAAAATCATATTTTACAGGGTCGTCCGCATCTAGTCTTTTTAGGTTCTCTGTGATTTCCTCTGCCATCTCCCAGTCAGGGGATTTTCTGTTTGTAAGTCCGATATACTTTGATATTCGGGCTATGTGAGTGTCAAGCGGTATAATCAGTCTGTTTGGGTGTATCTCTTTCCATAAACCTAAATCCACATCCTTTTCCCTAACCATCCACCTTAAATACAGGTTTAACCTTTTGCAAGGACTCCCATCTGATGGAGAAGGGAAAAAGAATCTTACGCCAGCATCTTGAGGAAGTTTGCGCCTGCCATAAATAGGCATGGAATCTAATTTCAATACCCTGTCAGAAAAACTTATAAGGGCAGGTTTTATATTCTTATCATAAGGATTATAACCTTTCAGAAAGAATCCTTTAATAGAGCCGCCTTCCTCTATCATCTGTTTTACAAAATATATAAGACAGGCAATGTCTCTACCTTTATTAAATCTATGGGAGAAATTGTTAAATAATTGTGTATGTTTTTGAGGGTTAAATCTTACTGTGAATCTGTAAGGAGACCAGTCCATTACATCCAGAATATAGTTTATGCTTTTAAGGATGCCTTCCACCTTGCCGTATGCAAGGGATGAGGCAATCAGTCCTGTAATCTCCTTGTCTTTTGGGTCTTTAAACTTATGGACAAATTCAAGGGGGTCAGGGGAGATGGAGTTTATATCAAATGATTTGTAGAGTTTATTGAGGAGAGTCTTTAGTTTGTGGTTCATTGGTTACAAGGGTTATCCCTTTTAGTCTATTTATAAATGCACCGCTTTTTGTACGGCTACCCAGATTTAAATCAGTGACAACTGTAGAGTTTACTGCCTTGAAACCATCTGCATCACCATAACCGAATAATGAATGGATTACATAATCCCTGTTGTCAAACTTTCCTAGATACAGCATTATATGACCATTAAGACCTATCAGTGTTATACCAGGGACAGCGGATTTGACGGCTTCCTTTAGGTCATTAGCCGAACTGCCATTGTCAGTATGTCCAAGCAGTTTACCTGTTGAAATCTGCTGTCTTGAGTTTCTGGGCAGGTATATCCCGACTGTTGCAAATACATCTTTAATAAACGAGGAGCAGTCTCTTTTGCCATGTATATTACCCCAGCCATATCCTTCACCCAGTGTTTTAAATGCCTGTTGTATGATATTTTTTTTTGTATATGGCAGGAAGCCTTTATTTACATCTGATGTCTTACTGATGTATGCACTGCCCCGAATAAGAAGTTTGCTGTCTTTAGTTTTGTATGGAAATGCTACAATCCATCTTTTTTCATCCTCTCCTGTTATTGAAAGTCGTGTGCCCATGGGCAGTCTTTCCAAAATCTTTTTAAGTTCACGGTCTTCATAAACATCAACAAAACTTCCTGTGATTATAAGGAATTGGTTATTGTCAGGAAGTATTTCATCTCTATCTTTTGCAAAAGCAACATCATTCAGTCTAATCCAGCCTCTCACAAAACTGGCCTGGAAGAACCCCCACTTTTTGTCTTTACTCACATGAAGCAGGGCAACAATGGAAGGCGGATATATTTTTGAGTATTGGATAGTGTCAAAGTCTTTTGAATTCGGATATTCCCGAATGGGTTCAATTGTTGGGAATGCCCTTATGTCGGCTGTGTTTGTTATAACGCCAAATCTTATTTCTGTTATATCTTCTGCACCTTCAAGGTTTATGTTTTCCTCCAATTCTCTGAAGAACCGCTGTCCTATTTTTCTGCCGTTTTTATCAAACCTCTTCTTATCAACAGGCAAAGGGTCGTGAGTGAGATACTGCTTTATTTTGCTGCCTGATATTGTTCTATACATTTCTTCAATCTTTGCCATCTGGTCAATTGATGTAATGGTGGAGTCATTAAATTTATATATTTTATCGGCATCCATCAGAACTGCATCATGGTTATCCAGCCTATCTATCCAGAAGGAAGGAGAGGCAGTAACATCATAGGCATATCCGTTGCTGCTGATATGGATTAAAAGTAATATTGTAACAATTATGTACGGTCGCATATAAGCCTTTCCTCTTCCCTTTTCATCTTCTTTGCCTTTATGCCGCCCTTTTCATGTTCATATCCAAACAGATGCAGAATGCCGTGTATCAAGAGCCTTTTAATCTCCATATCCATAGGGACATTCATAGATTTTGCCTGCTCTTTTGCCTTTTCAACGGATATGACAATATCACCCAGAAGATACCTTGAACCGTGAACCGTGAACCGTGAACCGTTTTTTCCCCTTACAGAATCCATTGGGAAGGAAAGGACATCTGTTGGTCTGTCTTTTTTCAGGTATCTTTTGTTTAATTCCCTGATAAAATCATTGTCAGTAAACAGTATGCTTATTTCAGCATTATCAGGACAGTCAAGATTTTTGAGTATCTTTGCTATAACTCCTTTTATGCTGTCTCTTTTTACCTTTACCCTTTTACATGAGATTATAATATCCATCTTATACTTCTTCGTCTTCAGAAACCCTTTCCCGTTTTTTCCCAACCCTGTCATAAGCCTTTATAATATCCTGAACCAACGGGTGTCGGACAACATCCTTTTCAGAGAAATATACAAACTCTATCCCTTCTATGCCGTAAAGCACCCTCTGAACCTCCACAAGCCCTGACGGTTTTGCAAGAGGTAAATCTATCTGGGTTATGTCTCCTGTGATAACTGTCTTTGAACTAAAGCCAAGCCTTGTTAAAAACATCTTCATCTGCTCGCTTGTTGTATTCTGTGCCTCGTCCATTATTACGAATGAATCATTGAGAGTCCTGCCCCTCATAAATGCAAGCGGTGCGATTTCTATAATCCCTCTCTCTATTAACTTCTGTGCCCTTTCAAAATCCATCATGTCATGAAGGGCATCGTAAAGGGGTCTTAAATACGGGTCAACCTTTGCAGTAATATCACCAGGCAGGAAACCAAGTTTTTCGCCTGCCTCTACAGCAGGTCTTGTAAGTATTATCCTCTCAACCTCTTTTCTGGAAAGGGCTGCAACAGCCATTGCCATTGCAAGATAGGTCTTGCCAGTTCCGGCAGGACCTATGCTAAAGACAATATCATATTTCCTTATAGCATCTATGTATCCCTTCTGGGCAATACTTTTAGGTGCAATAACCTTTTTCTTAAAAGAGACATAGACCGTGTCCATGAATATATCTGTGAGATGTGCATCCTTCTCAATGCTGCACATCCTTATTGCATAATCAATGTCCGTGGAATGGAGATTGTAGCCTTTTAAAAGGAGATTGCTTAATTCCTTCAGAAGTCTTTCCGCAAGAAGAACCCTTTCTTCTTCACCTTGAATTGTAACGATATTCCCTCTGGTATCCAGTCTGACGGCAAGTTTTTTTTCAAGCCGTTTCAGGTTTTCACCATGCTCACCAAAGAGTGTGAGTGCAATGGCATTATCTTCTACCTCAAGTTGCCTGATACTCTTTTCAAACCACTTTTCTTCACGCATATAATTCTTTATACCAATTTACATCCACATCAGGGAATATATCGTCCCTTTTCTGACAGTATTCAAGAAAGTTCGTCTCTTCTTTACTCAATTCTTCCCCCTTACCCTTTTTCCATGCCATCTGTGACAGTCTCTTAAAATCGTCATAGTGTCGGACAACCCTCATCTCTGCATAATCTTTCGCAGCAAGGGTTGATATTAAGAACTGCCAGTCTGAAGATTCAAGTATAAGGAGTTCCCTTGCCGTCTGCTTTAATATCTCCTGCAGCAGATTGTCATCTTTTTTATCGGCAAACTTTTTTGCAAGTTTTATCATCTCGCCTTCTGCCTCGTAGATGTGCTTCCATGTCCACTGGTTTGTGTCATTAAGCCATATCCAGTGATACCCGCCCTCGCCCCATGAGCCCTCAGGCAGGGATATAACCTGCAAAGGTTTTACCTTATCAAGATATTCTCCAGCAGTTACCATTTCTACCCTGCTGTCAGTATGAAATGCCTTGATTACATGATACAGCCATTCAGGGCAGCCTTGAAAGTGCCCTATTTGGCACATATTCTGTTTTGTCAGCCAAATCAGCCTTTGAATCAGTTACCTGCCAGTACCTCAGTCCGCCAGGGAACCTCTTTTTGTGAAAGTCAAGATAGTTAGGGTCTCCTGGATAGCCGTGTTCACCGCTCCAGACCTGCACACCTGTTTTCGGGTCCCTTGTAAATATGGCAACAGGCATTTTACCTTCAACTGCAGGTCCAACCCAGTAGATGCTATAGGGCGTCTTTTCAGTATCCTCTGGCGGAGGTTTATACTGCTCTGAAAATCTTGTCCATAAAGACTTAAGGGCATCAAACCTGTCAAGATACACACCTATTGCCTTTCCACCCTTAAGAAGATGGGAATCAATAAAGAAGTATTCAATATTGTTTTCACTTAAGAATTCTTCAACACCTTTTCTCATATATGGCTTTGTATTTTTTTCTGTCGGAACAGGTGGTTTCCATTCATACCGCGGTCTATAGGCACATTCAGGAAGCCATATACCTCTCGGATTTTTGCCATAATGCCTTATATAAGATGAAACTGCCTGCTTTACCTGTGCCTGAATGCTTTCATCCCTTGAGAGAAGTGGAAAATAACCATGGGTTGCCCCGCAGGTGATTATTTCTATGTGGTTGGCCCTCTGGAGTTCCGCAAATGTAGATACAATATTCTGATTGTATTTTTCTACAAAGTCCTTATATATGTTCCTGTAAAAATCAAGCCACATTCTTGCAACCGCTAAATAATCAGGCTGTCCTAGTCTTTCGAATTCGGCAATATCATTCTTTGCTGCCTCAAGTTTCTGTCCAAGATATGCCTTGAACTCTGTCTTAAAAGAATCGCTGGCAAGCATCTCTGTAAGAATGGGTGTCAGACCAATGGTTACCTTAGGGCTTATACCCTCTATTATGAGGCGGTTAAAGACATTCAAGAGCGGGATGTATGTTTCAGCAGCAGCCTCGTTGAGCCAGTCTGTTCCATGCGGCCATCTGCCGTGGGAAAGGACATACGGAAGGTGTGAATGCAGAACGAATGTAAATGAACCTATTTTATCTTTGTCCAAAATACCTCCTTAATTTGGTAGTTAGGATTTATAATTATCACAATATTGTTTTTTTTCCAATTTATAAATGATGAACTTGTAAAAAGTCGTCATACCTGCGAAGATTGTCCCCGCATGTTTTAAGCGGAAAGCAGGTATCCAGAAATAGTTACTGATTTTAAAGATTTCTGTCAATTCCCTCTTGTAAGGGTGCTGGTAATATGTTAATTTAGGCAACCAACTGTTAAGAGGTTAATAATGTTTATGTTTTTCAAGAAGATTAATTTATGGTTTTTTTTCTTTTCTGTTCTTATTTCTCATTTCTTATTTTTCTTCACCCATGGTGTCTCTTTTTCTGAAAACGGCATTCAACTATCTTCCAAACTCCCTGTATATATAGATGCAGATAGTATAACATATGATAGAGAAAAGAATACCTATTATGCAAATGGCAATGTGATTGTTACACAGGAAGGTTCAACAATAAGGGCATCAAAGATGGCTATTGATATGTTGGAAAGTCTTGGCACAGCAGAGGGGAATGTGGAATTAACTGATGAGGGCGGTAATGTATTAAAGGGAGATAGGCTTGATTTTAATATAGATACAAAAACAGGAACAGTCAAAAACGGCAGGATGTTTTACAAAAAACAAAATGTACATATAAGCGGAAGTGAAATCAATAAGGTGGGTGAGGAGTCATACAATATAAGAAACGGGGCATTTACCACCTGTGATTGCAAAGAGGATGAATCACCTGCATGGAAATTTTCTGCAAGCAAGGCAGATGTAATAGTCGGGCAGTATATGAATGCACGAAATGTATTCCTCCATATAAATGACAAACCTGTGCTTTATTCACCATACCTTGTGCTTCCTGTGAAAAGGGAAAGACAGACAGGGTTTTTGTTTCCAAAATTCGGTTATTCTGAACTTCGCGGCTTTAAAATGGATAACGCCTTTTTCTGGGCAATATCTGATAACACAGATGCTACATTCTATCTGGATGTAGAAGCAAAACGGGGACTGGGTAAGGGCGGTGAATACAGATACACACTTAGTAATAATACAAAAGGGCAGTTCTATGTTTATCAATTTCAGGAGGATGATATAGACAGGGTCAGACAGTTTAGGAGTGGAAGCAGTAACCTCTCAAAACCCCAGACGGCATCTGATAACAGGTGGATACTCAAATTAAAACATGACCAGACATTTCCTGACAACATTACCTTGAAAGTGGATATAAACAGGGTAAGTGATGATGAATTCTTTATTGATTTTGCCAAAGATAAAAAAGTTGACAGCAGTGAATATTTTACAGATTTTAGCAAAGGACTGACGGGGAGGTCGCTTGAGAGCCTTGAAAGCAACATCTCATTAAACAAAAGGTGGGATAGATTTAATCTGAATGGACAGTTCAGGTATTTTGATAATCTTTTAAGTGCGGATGATGACACGGTTCTACAGAAACTCCCTGAGATAACCCTTACAGGCACAAACCAGCAGGTCATTAAAACACCGTTTTATTTTTCCCTTGAATCATCATTTGTTAATTTTCAAAGGGACAGAGGCACCAAAGGACAGAGATTGGATATACATCCAAGAATCTCTCTGCCATTAACCCCTGATGGATATTTTGAGTTTACTCCATCTATTGGCTACAGAGAAACATTATGGTGGGTTGATAATATGACAGGGCATTATTATGACAGGGGTATATATGACCTGCAGGCAGACCTTACAACAACATTTGTGCGGATTTATGCACTTGATGGTAAAGAACAGAAATTAAAGCATACAATCAGGCCAAAAATAACATATACATATATTCCTGATGATGACCAAACTAGTCTACCTTCATTTGACGATGTTGACAGAATTACTAGGAGCAACACCTTTAACTATTCTGTAAATACAATCTTAACCAGCAAATTTTCTTTGGATAACAAAACATATACAAGGGATGTTGTATATCTGGATATTAAACAAAGTTACGATATAAACGAGGCCACAAGGGATTTGTCATCATCCACTGATAAAAGAAAGCCATTTTCAGATGTAACTTTAGAGACAATATTAAAGCCGTTTGATTGGATGTCAGCAAGTTGGAAAAGGCAGTATGATGTCTATGATAATTGGTTTGAAAAACAAGACACATCTTTTGGGATTAGCAGTAAGAGAGGTGATAATTTGAATCTTTCATATCGATATATCAGAAATGATGTAGAGTATCTTGACGCTGGCGCAAGGTTTAAGGCAACAGATACTGTAGATTTAACATACAATTACAGGTATTCATACAGCGGCAGCAAAGGCATAGAAACAGAATATGGGGTTGACTATCATAAACAGTGCTGGGGTGTTTCGGTCACATTTACAGATAAACTGGAAGAAAAGCTCTTTATGGTAACATTTAATCTATTAGGGCTTGGGCAGGTCGGCGGCATCAGTGGAGGCATGAAATAGGGGATAGCATTTGACCAAAGAATCTTTTAAAGAAAAACTCCTTTCCCTCATCAGCAAATTTGAAAAGGACAAGCACCACTATCTCTCCAAAAATTATCTTGAAGCGCAGGTTCGACAGGATTTCATCAATCCCCTGTTTGAGGCCCTCGGCTGGGACATTGAAAATAAAAAAGGCCTTTCGCCATTTGAAAGAGATGTCATCCTTGAAAAAGGAGAAACATCAGGAAGGCCTGATTATAATTTCAGGATAGACGGCGCAACCAAATTCTTTATTGAGGCAAAGGCGCCGTCTGTTGCGCTAGACAATGTCCATCATATCCTTCAGGCAAAGACATACGCTTGGTCAACCAAAGAGGTCTATTTTGTCATACTCACCGATTTTGAGGAATTCAAACTCTTTGACGCATCTTTAAAACCTAATCCCAAATATCCCAACGAAGGGCTTATCTTTGATTTCAAGCACACCGATTATCTTGAAAACATAGATAAACTTTATCTTCTTTCAAAAGAAGAGGTTGAGAAAGGCTCTCTTGAAAGACTTCTTCCAAGAGATGTCAAGAGCAAGCGTCTCCGCATCCCTGTTGACAGGGCATTTCTTGAGGACATGACAGCATGGAGGGAAGAACTTGCAAAGGACATCCATAAGAGAAATCCAAACCTTGATGCCTGTCCCGTTGTGTCTTTAAACGGGATCAGAATCCTGAACGATGTTGTTCAAAAACTCCTTGATAGGATTATCTTTATCCGCATTGCTGAAGACAGGAAAATCAGAGACCCCCGCGAACTTCAGGAGATTGTTGAGGTATGGAGGCACGAGGGCAAAAGAAAGCCTCTTTTAACGCATTTAAAA
>JACRPW010000047.1 GCA_016223005.1 Deltaproteobacteria bacterium
CATTTTTTTTCTGTCTCTATAAACCTTTTGCCATCTTCAACTGCCTCTATGTATAAGGCAACAATCTTTGTGTTTTCATCTCCTGCAAAAAAATCAAGAAGATCATTTTCGCCGACATCAACCCTGTTTCCATAATTTACAACCCTTGCAACACCAATACCTTCCATTGCAAGTGTATCCATAATACTAACTGCAAATGACCCGCTTTGTGAGATAATTGAAAGTCCGCCCTTATGAGGTCTCTGCAATCTGTCTTCAGGTATAAAAAATGTATCAACACCTGAGAAACTATCATATATACCCATGCAGTTTGGTCCAATCACCCTTATCCCTGTTTTACTGATTATATTTTTTATTTCATCCTCCATTGAGGCGCCGCTTCTGCCTGTTTCCTTAAAACCTGCACTTATAATAACAGCGCCTTTTACCCCTGCACTCACATTATCATTTAATGCCTGCAACACCATACCTGATGGGACTATCAGGACAGAAACATCAATTGCCTCACGAATATCTGATACCTTTGCATAGCATTTTAAATCATCTATGGATTTATATTTTGGATTAACAGGATATACTATGCCCTTAAACCTTTTTATTAAACTTTTTAGCAGCACATTACCCAATTTTTCCTGTGAAGGAGATGCGCCAACTACAGCAATAGATTTCGGATTAAAGAATAAGTCCATATCTTTCTTATTCGTATCTCAAACATTCTACAGGGTTTAGTCTTGATGCCCTTTTGGCAGGGTAAAAACCAAAGAATATACCAATAATAGATGAAAACCCGAATGCCAGCGATATTGACCATAGTGATATAAGGATATTCCACCCAGTCACATATGCTACAATCTTTGAGCCGATAATCCCAATTAAAATACCAATCATGCCTCCTATTAAGGCAAGGACAACTGCTTCAATAAGGAACTGCATCAGTATATCCATGCCCTTGGCACCAACAGCCATCCGTATACCTATTTCCTTTGTTCTTTCTGTTACAGAAACAAGCATTATATTCATTATGCCGATACCCCCGACTATCAGTGATACAGATGCTATAGCACCAAGGAGTATAGCCATTGTCTGGGATGCCTTTTCTGATGCTGACATAATATCAGTAAGATTACGAATGCTGAAATCATCTTCTTTACCTGAAATAATATGATGTCTTTGTCTTAAAAGTTCCCTTATATCGTTTTCCGCTTCATTAAGCATGTCTTTAGAAACTGCCTTTATATATATTATTCTCACTGCCCCTGGAAACGGTGTTCCGAATATCTTTTTCTGAAGGGTGGAGAGTGGGACATAAATGGCATCGTCCTGATCCTGTCCCATAGGCGACTGTCCTTTTTTTGCAAGAATGCCTATTACAGCAAACGGCACCTTTTTAATCCTTACAATCTTTCCAATGGGGTCTTCTGCCCCAAAAAGGTTTTCTGCTACAGTTTGACCAATAACTGAAGTCTTTGCAGCACCGTCCAGTTCCTTTTGTGTAAATACCCTTCCTGATATAGTCTGCCATTCCCGGACTTCAAATATTTCAGGGGTTGTGCCATGCACTACTGTACTCCAGTTCTGATTTCCATAGACTATCTGTGCTGTTCCTGAATGAAGAGGTGCGGCAAAGGCAACACTGGACAGCTCTTCTCTTATAGTTCTTGCATCATCAGCGGTTAAGGTAGGCTGTGTGCCCATGCCCATCCTTATGCCGCCGCTGGTCGTAGCACCTGAAAGGACCATTAAAAGATTGGTTCCCATGCTTTCAATCTCTTTGGCAACCTGAACTCTGGCACCGCTGCCAACAGCAATCATAGCAATAACAGCCCCTACACCGATGATTATGCCAAGCATGGTAAGTGCTGAACGCATCTTATTCATCCTTAAGGCATCCAGCGCTATGCTTATGGCAGATATAATACTCAAAACATACCCCTATCTCTTTCTCTTTAAATCTCCCTCAAAATATTGATTGACATTATCCAATGCACAGAAACTGCCGCACATGGTGCATGTATCAGGTTCTTCCGGGTACCTGCTGTTTCTTATCTCCTTTGCCCTTTCACCAAAAAAGCCAAGTTTCTGCTGAACATCCCATCTTAAATCCCTTCTTGCCTTTGCCATATTCATATCTTTATCCTTTGCCCCGAGTTTTACCATATCGCCGACATGGGCGGCAATCCTTGCAGCCCTCACCCCTTCAATAACATCCTCCTTGTTTGGAAGCGCCAGATGCTCTGCTGGTGTAACATAGCAAATCAAATCAGCGCCATATCTTGCCGCCTCTGCAGCGCCTATTGCTGCTGATATGTGGTCATAGCCTGCGGCAAGGTCAGTGGTAAGTGGACCTAACACATAAAACGGGGCATCACTGCTCATCCTCTTCTGCAACCTTACATTTGCCTCAATATCCTCAAGGGGAAGATGTCCAGGACCTTCACACATCATCTGGCACCCCATATCCTGCCCGATTTCTGCAAGTTCACAGTTTATGAGGAGTTCCTGAACCTGTGCCCTGTCTAAACTATCATGTACAGCGCCTGCACGAAGACCATTGCCAAGACTCAAAACAGAGTCATATCTTTTAAGTATCTCAACAACCCTGTCAAATTTTTCATAAAGGGGATTTTCTTTATTGTTCTTCAGCATCCAGCCAACCATGTATGAACCGCCTCTTGACACAAGTCCTCCGTAACGGTAACCCTGTTTTTTAAGCCTCTCAATTGTGAGTCTGTTTATGCCGCAGTGGACTGCCATAAATGAAATTCCGTCAGCACATTGTCTTTCAATCACATCAAATAAGAGTTCCTCTGTGAGTTTATTCGGGTCGTGATATTTTCTGATTGCCTCTGCAAATGCCTGATATAAAGGCACACTGCCTGCAGACAGATTAGTTGCTGCAAGGACTTCTTTTCTTATCTCATCTAAATCACCGCCGACAGAGAGTTCCATCAGGGTATCTGCACCTGCAGTTTCCGCAGCAATTGCCTTTTCAACCTCTGCATGGACATCCACAATATCAGAAGATGTGCCTATGGACGCATTTACCTTTGTCCGCAGTCCCTTGCCAATACCCACAAGCCTTGCCTTGCGGTTTGTATTATTCGGTATAACTATCTTGCCTTCAGCAATCATCTCACGAATATATTCAGGAGATTTATCCTCTTTTTTAGCAACATCCTTCATTTCCTTTGTAGTGATATTTTTTCTTGCTGATTCAATCTGTGTTGGCATCTCTATACTCCTTACATTTTTTTATAAAACCCTTTGCAAATTTTGGGCTGCTCGCGAAATGAAGATGGATATAACTGGCAAGTGTGTTTTTGTATAGATAGCCTTCTTTACCAGTGAACTGTGCACTGTGAACTGTGAACTGATAAACTCTCTTTATGCTGCGCGGCGGTTCATCTATCTCTGAATAATGAAATTCATGTCCCCTCACCTTCTCTCCATTTTCTAAAAATGGACAATCGTTCTGAATAAGCACCTCTCTATATCCTATTGCCTTTCTCCTTTTAAGCATCCTTGATGTCCATGGGAATACGCCTGTCATATTGTATCTTTTACCATTCAAATCCTTTAGACATTTTCCAAGATACATAAGTCCTCCGCATTCAGCATATATGGGAAGCCCTTTTTGTGCAAGGGTTTTAATCTGGCTCATCAGGGACTTATTTTCAGAAAGTTTTTCTGCAAAAAGTTCAGGGTAGCCGCCGCCAAGATATATGCCATCAATATTTGCAGGAAGTCTTTTATCTCCGAGCGGGCTGAAAAATTTAAGTTCTGCCCCAAGTTTTTTCAGGATATCCAGATTCTCCTGATAATAAAAACAAAAGGCATTGTCCATTGCGACAGCAATACAAGTTTTGAGTTGTGAGTTTTGAGTTTTAAGTTTCAAAAACTTTGAACTTTGAACTTTGAACTTTGAACTTATTTTTAATATCCCATCAACATCCACAAACCTCTCAATCAATCCTTCTAATTTTTTAAGTCTTGAGTCTTGAGTCTTGAGTCTTGAGTCTGGCATCTCCAGCCCCAGATGTCTTTCAGATAAATTTATTTCTTCATCCTTTGGCATATAACCAAGAACCCTTGCCTTGCACCTATTTTCAACAGCAGTCTGAATCATTTCAAAATGCCTGACGCTTCCAATCCTGTTGAATATAACCCCTGCACCATTGACATTCGGGTCAAACCTCTCAAAACCATAGACTAAAGCGCCAGCACTTTGTGCCATCTTACCTGCATCAATGACCAATATTACAGGCAGACCTAAAATCTTTGCAATATGCGCAGTGCTGCCAGAGCCTTTGCAGCCAGCATGACCATCAAAAAGCCCCATTACACCTTCCACAATGCTAATGTCAGCATCTTTAGACGCATCTGTAAATGCTGCCCTAACACCTTTCATTCCCATAATCCATGTATCAAGGTTATAAGATGGTCTGCCGCAAACAAGTTTATGAAAGGACGGGTCTATATAATCAGGACCTGCCTTAAACGGCTGGACAATCATACCTCTTTTCCTGATGACAGACATCAAACCAAGTGTTATGGTTGTCTTCCCAACACCGCTG
Organism: Deltaproteobacteria bacterium; assembly: GCA_016223005.1. NCBI lineage: Bacteria > Pseudomonadati > Myxococcota > Myxococcia > Deltaproteobacteria bacterium. The sequence goes on from JACRPW010000047.1 coordinate 4,575, forward strand.
TGTGTCCCTGCAATTATAAAACCCTTCATAAGATACCCCTTATTTTGGTATAGACAAGCAGGCTGTTCAGGAACACAGCCTTGCAACTCAGAAATCCAGCGGACTTTTCACCTCTTTGACGGTCTGGCTTTTTATAGTATGAGTATATATCATGGTTGTCCGGACATCACTGTGTCCCAGCATCTCCTGAATGGTGCGAATATCGTAATTTGCTTGCAAGAGATGAGTTGCAAAACTGTGGCGGAAGGTGTGAGATGTGACTCGCTTCGTGAGCTTTGCCCTCCGGACAGCATTATAAAGAGCTTCCTGAACATGCTTTTCATGCAGATGATAACGTCGACGTTCCTTCGTTTCCACCACGAATGTCAATGATTGTTGCGGGAAAAACCATTGCCAGATAAAGTCCTTTGCAGCTCTCGGATATTTCTTTTCTAATTGATCTTCGAGAAACACACCCGCGTAGCCTGCCGCAATATCCTCATCGTGAAGTTTTTTTATTGCCTCAAACTGCGCCGCCACCTCCGTCATGATTGTCTGTGGAATCGGAACGGTACGGTCTTTACTGCCTTTCCCATGGAGCGTAAGGATTCCGGCGTCGAAATTGAAATTCTTCACCCGCAGTTTCACGCATTCGAATAGACGAAGCCCGCAGCCGTACAACAATTTGACCGCAAGATTGTAGGGATGCCTCAGATGTTTCAAGACAGCGTCTATTTCCTTTCGGGAAAGGACAACCGGGATATACTTCGATTTCTTTGCACGGGGAATGTCCTTGTGATCGCCGAAATCTTTCTTCAGAATATGCCGAAACAAAAACAACAAGGCGTTGAACGCCTGGTTCTGCGTTGATGCTGCAACCTTGCAGTTCACCGCAAGATAGGTGAGATATGATTTGACATCTGTTGCTGACAATTCGTCAGGCGGCTTGTTTCTCAGGTAGCTCTGGAACTTGCGACTCCAATCCGCGTATGTCTTGAGAGTTTTCCGGGAATAGTGCCGCATCTTAATCTCCGCGGCAAGATTGTCTATGATTTTGTCCCAAGGTGGAGATCCTGATTTTGCCATGCAGCGCCATTCATTAAAACGTTTGCCCGCCAATGGGGGCGGAACGGAAGCTTGCCCGATATCGCTACTATCGGGGGGCTGTGACGATGATCGCGGAACTGATGCCTTGAGGTCGCCATCCCCCGGCAGAGACACATCCGCCTGCTGTGGCATAGCAGGCACTGTTTCCGGTACGCGGTGCGGCTGTTGCATATCCGAAAGAGGGGAATATATCGGCGTTATCGCCTCATCCTTCGATAA
>JACRPW010000048.1 GCA_016223005.1 Deltaproteobacteria bacterium
TACCCAGATGCTTAAAAAGGTTTTGAAGGATTTCTGCCCCTCCCATCTAGCAGTTGTATTTGACACAAAGGCGCCTTCATTCAGACATAAACTCTATGAGCAGTATAAGGCACAAAGGCCTGAAATGCCTGACGCCCTCAAACCCCAGCTCCCTTACATAAAAGAGATTGTAAATGCCTTTAATATCCCATGCCTTGAGATGGATGGTTATGAGGCAGATGATGTTATAGGGACGCTTGCACAAAGGGCAAAGACTCAGGCTTATCATGTTACTATCATTACAGGCGACAAGGACATGCTTCAGTTGGTGTGTGAGGGTGTAACTGTTGTAGATACGATGAAGGATAAGACTTACAGGACAGATGAGGTAATAGAGCGGTTTGGTGTAGAGCCTGAAAGGGTTACTGATGTTATGGCTCTCGCTGGCGATGCCAGTGATAATGTGCCGGGGGTGCATGGCATAGGAGAGAAGGGCGCATCTAAACTGATTAAGGAGTTCGGGACAATAGAGAACCTCCTTTCAAATCTTGATAAGGTAAAGAATAAGAAGATTCAGGGAGCCCTTAAATCCCATGCAGAGATGGCAAAACTCTCAAAGGAACTTGTTACTATAAAGAGGGATGCGCCTGTAGAAATAAACTATGACGCTCTTACACCTTCTGAACCTGATAAGGAGAAACTAAAGATATTGTTTCAGGAATTAGGATTCACCCGTCTTTTGAACGAATTATCACCGCAAACAACTGTTGACACCAGACTGCCAGTTCAAATTATCCTTAAACATGATGAACTGAACTGCCTTGCAGATGGATTAAAATCTTCTGATTCCTTTGCCATTGTTTGCAAATCACACCAAGGCGAACTTGCAGGCATCGCAATAGCGCTAAAATCAGGGAGCGCCTTTTATATACCCATCAAACATTACTATCTCGGCGCCCCTGAACAGTTGAATATAAATGATGTGTTGAACTTGCTGAAACCTATCTTTGAAAACGAATCTATAAAAAAGTTTACACAAGATGCAAAGATGCTTTACCTTGCGATGAGCAAAAACAATATATCCGTAAAGGGGATTGATTTTGATTTAACCATTGCCTCTTATTTGCTTAATATTCAGCCGCTTAAGCCGACATCCTGTCTTAAGCCTGATATGGATATTGAAACTTTAGCGCAGTATGCATGTGAAGAAACCGTATTGATAAACAAACTAAAAGATGAGCATCTCCCTCTATTAAATGAACAGGGGCTTTTGAATCTATTTAAAGATATTGAACTGCCTTTTGCAGAGGTTCTTGCAAGTATGGAATTTGCAGGCATAAGGGTTGACAGACCTTATCTTGAAGCCTATGGCAGGGAACTAGACTATCTTCTGGCAGATATTAAGAAGAAGATATACACCACTTCTGGTTTTGAGTTTAATATAAATTCCCCAAAGCAGCTTGCAGATGTGTTGTTTGAAAGACTGAAACTCAAGCCTGTAAAAAAGACAAAGACAGGTTATTCAACAGATGAAGAGGTCTTGACACGGCTTGCCTTAAGCCATGAACTTCCGCAGGAGATATTGAATTACAGGCAGATCGCAAAGTTAAAATCAACATATATAGATGGAATCTTAAGCCTGCTCAATCCTGAAACCGGCAGGGTTCACACATCATTTAATGCCGCATCCACTGCCACAGGCAGACTCTCCAGCAGCGAACCTAATCTGCAGAATATACCAATAAAGACAGAACGGGGCAGACTAATCAGAAAGGCATTTATACCAGATGAAGGTTTTATATTTATCTCTTTTGACTATTCCCAGATAGAACTTCGGCTCGTGGCACATCTTTCAGGGGACAGGCATCTTGTGGAGGCATTCAGAAATGATGGTGATATTCATGCAAGGACAGCAAGTGAAATCTTTGGTGCAGAGCCGTGTATGGTTACAGATGAGATGAGGAGAAAGGCAAAGGCAATAAACTTTGGCATTATCTACGGCATGGGTGAGTATGGACTCTCTTCTGAACTTGGCATCTCCCGTGAAGAGGCAGGTGAATACATAACAAGGTATTTTAGTATATACAGCGGTGTCAGGGGGTATATTGACAGTGTAATAAAAGAGGCGGGGGAGAAAGGATATGTTGCAACCATACTTGGCAGAAGGAGGTATATACCTGAACTGAAAAGCGAGATAGAGTCTGTGCGTAAATTTGGCGAGAGGATTGCCATAAATACACCTGTTCAGGGGAGTGCGGCAGATTTGATAAAACTTGCAATGCTCAAGATTTATAAAAGGTTTAGGGCAGAAGGGTTAAGAACAAGGATGCTCCTTCAAATCCATGATGAACTTCTCTTTGAGATAAGTGATGATGAAATAAAACAATCTAATGATATTATTAAATATGAGATGGAGAATGCGGTTAAACTCTCAGTGCCTGTAAAGGTTAATATCGGGGTTGGTAAAAACTGGATGGAGGCAGGATAATTAGGGACACTTCCCCTAATTTCCATTAATCACCCTGCACCTTTGGTTTTAGTCCAAGGTCTTTAATCATCTTTAAATCATCTATATGGGGTCTGCCTGTAGTTGTAAGATAGTTGCCAATCATTACACCATTTGCGCCTGCAGCAAAAATCAGGCACTGCAAATCTCTCAAATTAACCTGCCTCCCACCGCATATAACTATGTCCTTTGCAGGGAGGATAAATCTGTATAAGGCTATAATCTTAAGACATTCTATCGGCGTAAGATAATTTGCATGTCCAAGCGGTGTGCCAGGTCTTGGGTTCAAGAAATTTATTGGGATAGAATCTACATCTAGTTCTTTCAGCATAACAGCAAGTTCAACCCTCTGCTCTCTGGATTCACCCAGTCCAAATATACCGCCAGAGCATACATAAAAGCCGAGTTCCTTTGCCGCTCTTATTGTCTTGACATCATCCTCATAATCATGGGTTGTGCATATATTAGGGAAGAAACTCCTTGCAGTTTCAAGGTTGTGGTGATAACTCTCCAGCCCTGCCTCTTTTAACTTTAACAAAACATCCGCCTTCATAATGCCAAGTGAGGCGCACCTCTCAAGCGATGTATTCTTTTTCATCCCTGTTATGGCATCTATCAGGATTGCAACATCCCTTTCATTAGACACCCCGGTTCCGCTGGTTACTATGGAAAACTCCCCTACCCCATCCTTTGCAGCACTAACCGCTGCATCTATAATATCTTCTGAATCAATCATTGGATATGTCTTAATATCTGTGTTGTAAAAGGCTGATTGACTGCAAAAACTACAGTCTTCCTGACAAAGTCCGCTCTTTGCATTTACGATTGAGCAGAGGTTTATATTAGCGCCTTTATAGTGTCTTCTAACCTTTTCAGCAGATGCAAGTGTGTCAAATATCGTATCATCAGGCAGATTTACAAAACTACACCCTTCTTCGTAAGATATATCCTGTCCTGAAAGGGCCTTCTTTTGCAAACTTAATATAAGGTTAGTGTCCATGTTATGTTATATCCCGTAAAATCAATGTCTATTTTTGGGTATATCTGTATCGCTCAAAATTTTATTAAAGAAAATACAGGATGAGGCTCAAGTTTTTTCCTGCCATTTAAGGCAGTAATTTCACCAATAAATGCGCATTCTATAATCTCGCCGCCCATCTCTTGGACAAGACCGCATACTGCTGATGCAGTCCCCCCTGTTGCCAGCACATCATCTGCAACAAGTATGTTATGCCCATGACTTATGGCGTCCTGATGGATTTCAAGGGTATCTTCACCATACTCAAGAGAGTAGGTTGTCTTGTATGTCTTGTGCGGCAGTTTGCCTGGTTTTCTTACGATTACAATACCTGCACCTAGTTTATATGCAAGTGCGGCACCAATAATAAAGCCCCTTGCCTCTATACCTACAATAAGGTCTATCCCTTTACCAAGATAGCGGTGCCCTATCAAATCCACCATCCTCTGAAATGAGACCGCATCCTTTAAAAGGGTTGTAATATCCTTGAATACAATCCCTTTCTTTGGAAAGTCAGGCACATCCCTAATGATTTTTTTTAACTGTTCTGGCATAAATCCCCCCCTTATGTTTTTTATAATTCCACTTTATTGCTGCAAAAAGAATACAGGGTTCATTGGCTTTTTGTCTTTTCTAACCTCAAAATGCAGATGATACCCCTTTGAATTTCCACTGTTTCCAACCTTTGCAATAAGTTCGCCCCTTTTGACACTTTGTCCGACATTAGCGATATTTTCTTTATTATGTGCATAGATAGTAACAAAATTATCTTTATGCTGGATTATTATAAGATTGCCGTATCCTCTAAGTTCATTATCGCTGTAGATTACCTCTCCATCATCCGCTGCCAGAACATCTGTTCCCTCTAGTGCTGATATGTCTATCCCGTCATGCCTTTTACCATCCCTTATACCAAAACCTGATATGATTTCACCTCTTGCGGGCCATACAAACCTGTCATTTTCAAAGGCTGTCTTATCTTCTGTTTCTTCTGTCTCTTGCCTCTTGTCTCTTACCCCAAACCCCTTCGGAACATACGGCTTCACCTTAATGACCTTTTCTGCACCCGGTATGAATATCTTCTGCCCTGCCTCTATCTGCCTTGCATTAGTTATGTTATTTGCCTCTGCAATATCCTGTAAATCTATATTGTATGTCTTTGCTATCCTCCACAATGTTTCCCCCTTTCCAACCTCATGGTAAATGCCGCGGGAAACAGAGCATGAGGTCAAAAAGGTAACGAGTAGAAATAAGAAATTAGAAAAGAGAAAAACCTTATTTCTATTATCTGTCATTTCTGTCTATAACAACATTTTGACAACAACAAATCCAAGTATCAAAATGACCGTAAATAAAATGGTCAGGAGGTTAAAGTATTTGTCTACAAAGGTCTTTATCTGTTCTCCAAAGTGGTGCACTAACCACGCAACCATATAGAATCTTAGAGACCTTCCTACAATAGATGCAATTAAAAATATCAATATATTTACCTTGCTTGCCCCTGCTGTTATTGTTATCAATTTGTAAGGGATTGGTGTAAATGCAGCTGTAAAGACAATAAGGGCATTGTAATCTTCATACGACTTTCTTACCATCTCATATTTATCTACAATGCCATAGAATTGTATAATAGGCATACCTACCAAATCCATCAATTGATAGCCGATAAAATAACCAAATAATCCGCCAAGCACAGAGCCTAATGAGCATATAAAGGCAAACCTGAATGCCCTTATGGGGATTGATATGGCAAGGGCAATAAGCAGGACATCAGGGGGTATCGGGAAAAATGATGATTCTGTAAATGCAAGTATGAATAGCGCCCACACCCCATACGGGGTATGTGCCCAGTGCAGTACCCAGTCATAAACCCTTCTTATAATATTTCCTTTTCTTCCTCTGTCCATCCGTATTTACCAATCAGTCTGACAAATCTGCAGCCGCCCATATCAGATTTTATTATACCATCTTTGGTTTTTATAATCTTACATAATATCTGAGAATAGATATCGCCAACCGGGATAACAAGCCTTCCGTCTGCTTTTAACTGCTCTATATACTGTGATGGTATATCAGGGGATGCTGCAGTTACAAGTATTGCATCAAAAGGTGCTTCTTCCTTCCACCCCTCTGTCCCGTCACTGACCCTTATGATTACATTAGAGCATTTAAGTTCATCCAATAGCCTCCGTGTCCTTGCTGCCAAGGTGGATATACGTTCTATGGAAAAGACCTTATCAGCAAGTTTGGAGAGCACCGCCGTCTGATAACCTGAACCAGTGCCAATCTCAAGAACCATTTCCGTCCCCTTGAGTTCAAGGGCTTCTGTCATAAGCGCGACTATATACGGCTGAGATATTGTCTGTTTTTCGCCAATAGGAAGGGGATAATCACCATATGCCTGTTCCCATAATGCCTTTTCAACAAAGAGATGTCTTGGGACTGTAAGCATTGCTTCTATTACCCTCTTATCCTTAATCCCCCTGGGGATAAGTTGGGTTTCTACCATTCTTTTACGGGATTTTGCAAAGTTATCACGGCTAAAAATCAGGGATGCCTCCGTTAAAACTATTTATACCTCTATTATCAGCGGAAGGATTACGGGCCTTCTTTCAAGAATCTTATTAAAATATCTCCGAAGCGACTTTCTTACCTCTTCTTTCACCTCTGCCCAATCTGTGAGCGCCTCTTTGTTCACACCTGCAAGTGTCTCATTAACAACTCGTTTTGCATCTTCAAGGAGTTCAGCGCTCTCTTCCTCAAACACAAGTCCTCTTGTGATTATGTCAGGACCATATATAATATCCCCTGTAGTCTGGTTCAATGCGATAATTGCAATTACAACACCATCCTGCGAAAGATGGAGCCTATCCTTTAAAACCATATTACCCACATCACCCACGCCCTTGCCGTCAACAAATACCCTGCCTGATTCTATCTTTTCAATCTTTGCAATCTTATTAGGGGTAACCTCAACAACATCGCCGTCCTCTGCAATAACAATATTTTCAGAAGGTATGCCGAGCCTTTCTGCAAGTTGGGCGTGTTTTATCAAGTGCCTGTATTCGCCGTGAACAGGGATAAAAAATCTCGGTTTGGTCATGTTAAGCATTATTTTTAATTCTTCCTGACTTGCATGTCCTGATACATGAACCTCTGAAACCTTTTCATATATAACCTCCGCCCCCCTTTTGAACAAGTGGTTCATCATATTGGATATTGCCTTTTCATTACCGGGTATAAATTTTGAAGAAAGGATTACTGTGTCGCCTTTTAAGATTTTTATATGCTTGTGGTCATCCATTGCCATCCTTGTAAGCGCTGACATTGGTTCGCCCTGACTGCCTGTTGTAATAAGGCAGACCTCTTCTGGCGGAAGGCTGTCCATCTCTTTTAAATCCACGAGCAAATCATCAGGCGCCTTGAGATACCCAAGTTCCCTTGCAATCCTTACATTTGCGACCATGCTCTTACCGTTCAGGCAGACCTTTCTGCCGAACTTGTTCGCCACATCCATTGCCTGCTGAACCCTGTGTATATTTGATGAAAACGCAGCGACCATAACCCTGCCTTTAGCCTCTCTGAATATATCCTCAAATGCATTGCCGATTTCTTTTTCAGATATTGTGTAACCTTCTTTTTCAACATTTGTTGAATCTGACATTAGTACAAGCACGGCTTTTTCACCGTATTCAGAAAACCTTGCATAGTCCAAAACCTCCCCATCCACAGGGGTCTGGTCTAATTTAAAATCCCCTGTGTGGATGACTGTGCCAATTGGTGTTGTAATGGCAAGTCCGACACCGTCAACTATGGAATGACTAACTCTTATGAATTCAACCTTAAACTGCCCTATTGATACGGTCTGTCTTGGTTTTACACGGACAAACTGTGTAGATTTATCAAGATTAAATTCCTTAAGTTTTTCCTGAATGAAGCCGATAGTA
>JACRPW010000049.1:0-979 GCA_016223005.1 Deltaproteobacteria bacterium
GGTTGACCCGTTTCTGGGCGAGGGCATATACTATGCTATAAGAAGCGCTCAGCTTGCCGCAAAGATTGTTTCAGAGGAGATAAGGAATAATGAGGTTGATTTAAACCGGTATGATGAACTGGTAGCGGCAGAATTATATCCTGAATTAAGGGCAGCGGCCAAATTGGGGAGATTGGTCTATAGTTTCCCTGGATTATGGTATAATATATTGGAAAGCGAGCCATCCCTGATGGAGAGTTATTATGATGTCATTAGAGGCGAGAAAAAATACGAGGGTTTCTATAAAGACATAATATCCAGAATTAAGACAAGGCCGTGGAAATTAGCAATAAGATGGATAAAAGGATTTTTCAGGAGTAAAGGGAGGTGATGAACATGAAGAGGTTTATGCTGAGGAGAGTAGCCCATTGCAGCGACGGGTGCCATACATTGTCCCAGGCATGACATTAAACTGCCCGCTTTCCCGTTTAGATACATAACGGGACAAGTTTATTTTTACGAAGCTGATACTTATGGGTAGATTAAAAAATAAACTTATAGCAAAGCTCTTCACACAATTTCCATCACTTGTGGAGCGATGGGTTAAAAATACCGCGCCGTTCCCGTTTAAATACATAACGGGACAAGGGAAAGTAGAAGGCATTCCGTGGACAACCCTTACAAAACCCATCAAAGACTGCAACATAGCCATTGTAACTACCGCCGGCGTTCATCTGAAAAGCCAAAAACCATTTGACATGAAAGACCCAAACGGCGATCCTACTTATAGGGAAATTCCAAGAGACACCCTCAAAGAACAACTCATAATAACCCACGACTATTACGACCATAAGGATGCGGATAAAGATATAAATATTGTCTTTCCCATAGACAGGTTCAAAGAGATGAAAGAGGCCGGAGAGATAGGGGATATTGCGGAAATAAATTTTGGTTTTATGGGGCATATAGACGGCAGGCATATTTATACGCTTATAAATGA
>JACRPW010000049.1:1026-2610 GCA_016223005.1 Deltaproteobacteria bacterium
AACTGCTCCAGCAGTTGCAGAAAAATTAAAAACACAAAATATTGATGCGGTTCTTTTAACCCCCGGCTGAGGCCTCTGCAATCGGTCCGTGGGGCTGATACAAAGAGAGATAGAAAAATACGGCATCCCGTGCATAAGCATATCAATAGCCCGCAAGTTCACTGAAGAAATCAAACCGCCGCGCGCTGTTTTTCTAAGATGGCCTCTTGGGCATCCTCTGGGAGAACCATACAATGTCAAACAGCAGATGATTGTTTTAAAAAAGGCATTTGAGGCTTTAATGAATATAAAGGAACCTGGAGCCATCATAGACCTTAATTACAGATGGAGAAGGCATGAAGATATGGGATAGAAATGTTTTGACAAAATCTTTTTCAAGTGTTTATAATACAAAACAAATACCTTTTTGGGTAGTCTTAACATTCCATTTCTGTGATGAAAAAAAGCGCATTATTATTTGTCCTTCTATTGTTTTTTTGCATATCTCCCTCCAATTCAATATCTGAGGACAGCAAGACAATTCTGCAATATAAAAAGGCCTTGGAAGCCGACCCGGGAAACACAGAGGTGCGGTATTTACTTGGAATGGCCCAGTTAAAGGCAAGAGATTATCAAGCTGCCATTGAAAATCTTAATATTGTCCATGAGGCCGGAAAAGAGGATGCCCGCCTTATATTCGGCATTGGATTTGCTCATCAGAACCTCGGGCAATTGGACGACGCCCTTGTTTACTATCAAAAAGTAAAGGGGATGACAGGCGCAGCCGGGGCATTAAAAGAGGAATTATCATCAGGTTTTTTTAATCTTGGACTTGAATATCATGAGAAAAAGGAGTTGGACAAGGCAATTGATCAGCGGCAAAGGAGTTTGAAAATATACTTAAGATAATGCCGGGTTATGAAAAGGCAAGATATTATCAATGCTACATAAGATACGCTGAGGGAGACATTTATAATGCCGGCAGCTGCTTGGCCGGATTGAAAGGCCTTAAGGAGCAGCAGGCGCAGGAGGGCGCCGGGATTATCCTTTTCAATATCGGCATTGTGCTGCAGGACAATGGAGATTGGAATGGTTCTATAAGGGCGCTAAAGGATGCGATATTTTTCAGGCCTGGAGATATAGAACAACATCTATACCTTGGCAAGGCATATATTGAAACAAAGGACTATGACAATGCCCTTCTCGGATTTCAGGAGGCATGGAGGCTTGACCCTATGAGCAAGGATGCTGAAGCGGGCGCAGCCATGGCCTCTGACAAGGCGCTCAGGAATCATTTGCGGGCAGGCAAGGACTACCTCAACGCAAGGGAGTTTCAAAAGGCGATAGAGGAATTTGACAAGGTCTTAGCTGTTGAACCAAACCATAAAGAGGCTGTTGATGCAAAAGAAAAGGCGGAAGGAGAGCTGAGGACAGTCCTTATTCAGACAGAAAAGAAAAAACAGGATGCCGTAGGGCAGCGGATCAGGATTGCAAGAGAGGCGTTGAAGGCAAATGAATATAACAAGGCTATTGCGAGCTACAGTTCAGCGCTTAAGCTTGATAAAGACAATCAGGAGGCTCTCCGCGGCCTGCAGAAGGCCAAAT
>JACRPW010000050.1 GCA_016223005.1 Deltaproteobacteria bacterium
ATATTTTTTATAACTTGTGCAACAACTTCATCCACAGAATCCAATGAAATAGTCTTAAATCCTATCACTTTTTGAGAGTATGGTTGATAGGCATTTAAGGGTTTGGCAATCTCGCAGAAATATGATCTCGTTAGAGTCAATACAACATCCTGTATCGCTTTCTCGCACTCATACATACCAGCCCCTCCTTTGGCTAGGAAATGGTTATCCATCCCTGCCTATATTTAATTCTTTATTGCTTCGGATATAGCACTGTCAACAAGCGCATCTATAGACAACCCATTAGTAGACTTTTTCCGTCTTCCTCTGCGTTTCATGCTTACATCTCTTTTCCTGGGCTCGACGCTGTTTGCCGCAATCCACTCTTCTATTTTTTTCCGGCTAAAACGAAGCATTTTACCTGTTAGTTTGATATGAGGAATCCGCTTATGATGAACCATATGATAAATTGTTATCTTTTTGATGCCTAACATTTCCTCGACCTCTGTGATGTTAATCAAATCTTTCATAATTCAATACATCCTGTTTTTCTTTTTCTTTTGCTTTTTTCCTAAAAATGATATAAAGTTCTTTCCCGTTATCCAGCATGTCCCAGACGGTCATTGACAGATGAACGGACTCGCAAATTGCTTTACGAATTTTTGGGGATTTCATTTTGCCCACTTTATATATCGTCCCAGATGGAAAGCGGCAGATTAAGGGCATTGCAGATGCCCTCTCTTACTTTTTTGGGTTTTATCCTGCCATATATCGTCCACCAAACTTGGCCGCGGTCAACGCCAATAGCCCGCGCAACATCGCCGCCGGTAAGGTTTTGCTCAACCATCGCTATCTTTATTTTTTGTTTTAATTTCAACATATGGAAGGCATATATAGCGAAAATGGGGAATAATGTCAAGGGAAAAATGAAATTATGGAAACTTTAGGATATAGAATTAGAAAAATAAGGGAATTGTTAAGTTTAAATCAATCTGAACTTGCAATAAGGATGGGGCTTGGAGGTCCTACTGTTATTAGTAAGTATGAAAAAAATCAGGTTGAGCCAAATATATCTACATTAACAAAAATATCTGAATTAGGAGCAGGTATATTTAAATCAGGCAAAATATCCCTTGACTGGCTCCTTACTGGTGAAGGAGAGATGCAGAAGCAGGAGAAATTAGGGAATGAAGACACTGAACTTACAGAGCTAATTGAAAAAATTAGATATATATGGAGATACGGGGGGTTTGAGGAAGAAGTAAGATTGAGGGGAACCGCAGAAAAACTCTATAATCTAGTGTTGAAGAATCGGCAAAAAGAGGAAGAAGAACAAAAAGAAGATGACTATTGAAGTCTTGCCTGTTTACATTGTGGCGCTGCCATGCTCTTTCAAATATTCCCTGAGAGACTGATTGATTAAAGTCTGGTAGCCTATCTTTTTTTCGGTGGCAAGTTTTTTAAAGTAAAGGATTATGTCATCATCAAGTCTTAATGACATGGATATTTTATGAGGTCGGTAAAACCTGCCTCTTATCCCTTTACTGAAATCGTATTCAGCCTTGAGTTCAAAGTCTTCTTTATCTTCTAATTTCTTCATAATCTCTTATCTCCTTTTTTGTGGCTTTCCTAGCCGTTATTATTCTTATTATATCTTCTCCGTCATGCTGCATAATATATAAATGCCCTACAGTGATAATGCCCCCTTTTTTTATTGCTCCTATCGTAATCCATCTTTCCTCATAATAATTAAATCTAGTGTCCAGTAAAGATATATGCAGCGGGTCATTAAATATTTCTACCGCTTCTGTAAATTTTATAGTATGCTTCTTGACATTCTCTTTTTCTTTCCTGTCATCCCATGTAAACTGCATAACTATAATTTATATATTTGTGTATGCAATGTCAATACATATTTTACAAAAAATAGTGAACATCTAAACACTGTCATAAAATCGTAAAGATACTATACTAAAATAGGGGGTATTTGCCTAAAAAATAAGCAAGAATAAAGGGGGTGTGAAATGACTACGGAGCAAGTATTTATAAGGGTTTGTGGGTATTTTCAATACCTTATGCTGTGTGTTCCCTTGTGGAGCCACAGTCCGATGCTCTAACCGTTGAGCTACGCCCACCATTATGATTGGTTATTATTTAACATACCATGTATGAAGTTTGCAAGTATTTAAAACCTGTTAAGCCAATTTAGAAATGTCGAGACCTTTGTTTTTATGTATCAACATCGCTCAATTGTCTTTGTTGGAAGAAAAAAAATAAATCCCCTTTATCAGTCCAACAATAAACAGCAAACATCAACAAAAAGAGCAGGCATTTTCTGACTCCTTCTCTCATTATTACATCACCTTCTCTATCTCTTTTGACAGTTCGTCTTCTGTAATGCCTCCCATTCTGTCAAAGGTTATTTTGCCTTGTTTGTCAATTACAAATGTCTTTGGTATGCCGTAGATTTTATAGTCCTCTGCAATCTTGCCTGTATCATCAGCGCCGTTTAAAAAGGTTATGCCAAACTCTTTTATATATCCAAGGGATTTTTCTTTTTTATCCTGAACTGCTATACCTAGAAATACTACACCTTTGTCCTTGTATTTTTTATAGGCACTCTCAAGTTCAGGTGCCTCTTTTCTGCATGGCCCGCACCACGATGCCCAGAAGTTCAAAACAACAGGACTGCCTTTAAAATCGCTTAGTTTAATTTCTTTGCCGTTAAAAAGTTTTAGTGAAAAATCAGGGGCAGGACTGCCTATATCAAGGAGTTTAGCGCTGCCCTCTTTGCCTGTTTGCGATGTGCAGGCAGTAAGGACAGTGAGCAGTGAGCAGTAAGCAGTGAGCAGAAATAAAACCGTGATGCGTGATGCGTGATGCATAATGCGTGAAATCTGGAATATTTTGACCTTTGCCCCTTGCCCGTGAAAAGCATGCTTTTCACCCTTTGCTGCTTTCATTTCCCACCCACCTTTATTGCGCACAGACTCCCGCACATGGTGCAGACATCTTTGTCAGAAGGCGGGCTTGATTCCCTTAAAACCCTTGCCTTTTGCGGGTCTATTGAAAGTCTGATTTGTTCGTCCCAATTCAGTGACTTCCTTGCCTTTGACATATTTATATCCCAGTCCATCGCATTTTTTACGCCCTTTGAAATATCCCCTGCATGGGCTGCAATCCTTGAAGCGATTACCCCCTCTCGGACATCCTCAACTGTTGGCAGCCTCAAATGCTCTGAAGGTGTCACATAACATAAAAAGTCTGCGCCTGCCTTTGCAGCGATTGCGCCTCCGATTGCGGATGTTATATGGTCATAACCCGGCGCAACATCAGTAACAAGAGGTCCCAAAACATAAAACGGCGCATTATGGCAAAGCCTTTTTTGCAAAAGTATATTTGCCTCTATCTGATTTAAAGGCATGTGTCCCGGTCCTTCTATCATCACCTGAACGCCTGCGTCCCATGCAATTTGAGTTAATTCGCCAAGTGTTATGAGTTCCTCAATCTGCCCCCTGTCTGTCGCATCTGCAAGACATCCTGGTCTTAAACCATCCCCAAGGCTTAAAACCATATCATACTCCTTTGCAATCTCTAAAAGCCTGTCATAGTTTTCAAACAATGGGTTTTCTTTTTTATTATAGTTCATCCACTCTGCTGTAAGCGCACCGCCGCGGCTTACTATGCCCATGATTCTTCCTTCTTTTTTGAGCCTTTCAACAGACTTTCTTGTAACCCCGCAGTGAACAGTAATAAAGTCAACTCCGTCCCCTGCATGTTTTTCTATAATCTCAAATAGTTCATCTGCTGTAAGTTCAACAAAAGATTTTCCTTTATTTACTGCCTCAATCGCTGCCTGATATACAGGGACAGTTCCGATGGATATAGGGGATTCTCTAATTATTCCCTTTCTTATTTCATCAACAGGTCCGCCTGTTGAAAGGTCCATAACAGCGTCTGTCCCTGCCTCTACAGCAGTCTTTAATTTCTCCAGTTCCAGAGCCATATCAACCCTGTCCTGCGATGTGCCGATATTTGTGTTTACCTTTGTGCGCAAACCCGCGCCAATAGCAAGCGGCTCAATATCATGTTTTTTATTCTTTGTGATAACAATGTTTCCGTCTGCAATGCCCTTTCTTATAAACTCAGGACTGACCCCTTCTTTTAGGGCAACCTTTTTCATCTCAGGGGTTGTTATGTTGTTTCGCGCCTGAATTAGTTGTGTCATAAGACCTCCCATGAATAGTGC
>JACRPW010000051.1:0-8333 GCA_016223005.1 Deltaproteobacteria bacterium
ATGTGTGCAAAAAACTTGGACTAAAACCTGCGCCTGTTTCTACCCAGATTATCCAGAGAGACAGGCATGCTGAATATTTTACAACTCTGGCAATCATTGCCGCATCTATTGAAAAGTTTGCGGTGGAGATAAGGCATCTCCAGAGGACAGAGGTGCTTGAGGCAGAAGAACCTTTTACAAAGGGACAGAAAGGCTCATCTGCAATGCCGCATAAGAGAAATCCTGTTTTATCAGAAAACCTGACTGGTCTTGCAAGGCTTGTAAGGGGTTATGCATATGCAGCAATGGAAAATATCCCTCTGTGGCATGAAAGGGATATAAGCCATTCATCAGTAGAAAGGGTTATTGCCCCTGATGCCGCAATACTGGTTGATTTTATGCTTACCAGATTCACAGGTCTTGTAATGGATATGGCAGTATATCCTGAAAATATGAAGAAAAATCTTGATAAGATGAAAGGGCTTATAAATTCACAGAGGGTTTTACTGGCGATTATTGAAAAGGGTGCTTCAAGGGAAGATGCATATAAGATGGTTCAAAGAAATACAATGAAGGTGTGGGCAGGAATACAGGGTCAAGGGGCAAGGGGCTGAAAGACTTCTTGCTCAAGGATAAGGAAGTAACAGCGCATCTCTCCAAGAAAGAGATTGAAGCATGTTTTGATATTGCATATCATTTGAAAAATGTGGATTATATATTTAAGAGGGTGTTTAAATAAGAAAATCAAAAATTAAATATCAAAAATAAAAATTGAGGAATAGATGAACATCAAGATAAATGAAAATCTGAAACTATGGGGTGAGGAGATTATCTACTCAATCCTTATCTTGCTTGGTTTCTGGCTACTTGCCAGATTTGCAAGATACTTTCTGGCAAAATGGGTTTTACGATTTACAAAGCACACTGAAACAGAACTTGATGACAAGATTATTGAGGCTGTAAAATCGCCGATTTACTGCATCATATTGCTTTTTGGCATTTCTTTGGCAATCTCTGTCCTTCCGCTGCCTGCAAAAATAATATCCATAGGCAACGGCATAATTTATATAATCGGTGTTTGTATTGGTGTGTTTATAGCATACAGGGTTGTAAGTGTTTTTCTTGAATGGTATACAAACACCATTGCACTCAAAACCAATACCCAGATAGAAAGGGAATTCCTGCCCCTTATTGAAAAGGTCATCTTTGTTTTTATACTCATTACAGGTTTAATCGTTGTTCTAAAGCATTTTAATTATGATATCCTTTCCCTTGTTACAGCCCTTGGTGTCGCATCAATGGCAATCGGCCTTGCTGCAAAGGATACCCTTGCGAATATGATTTCAGGGTTTACGCTTATGGTGGATAGACCTTTCAGGGTTGGCGACAGGATTCAACTTGCAGGCGGTGAGATAGGCGATGTTACGGAAATCGGACTCAGATGCACAAGGATAAGGACATTTGAGAGCAATATACTTGTTGTGCCAAATACAGAATTGGTTAATACAAAGGTTATAAACCAGTGTTTTCCTGATAGTATTATGAGGGCAAAGGCAAGGATTGGGGTTGCATACGGAAGTAATATTGAAAAGGTTAAACAGATAATGCTGGAAACAGCGAATGGACATCCGCAGGTTGTAAAAACACCGCCGCCAATAGCGCTGTTTACAGAATTCGCAGATTCTTCCCTGACAGTCCAGATGTTCTACTGGGTGAAGAACTGCATGGAGATAGGCATTGTTCAGGACGAGGTGAACTGCCAGATAAAGAAAAGATTTGAGGAAGATGGGATAGAGATGCCGTTCCGTTCCAGATATTTATACAGAGCGTCATAACTTCGCATACCTGCGTTGCTCCTCTTGATGGAATTTTATTAAAGCATTTTTAAAAGATGCCGATAATTATCTTAATACGATAAAGAAATTTTATCAGAAGATAAAAATTGATATATTTTATGGGAGGTCTGTATGGCTGGAGGTGCTGGTGTTTTGCCTGAAGTTTTAAAAGTAGGAACTGGCGAGATGGAACTGATTGTCTTTAAGATGTATGCGGGGGGTGCGGCTGATGGTGCAGTAGAAACAAGTTACTACGGGGTTAATGTTGCAAAGGTGAGGGAGATAATACCTATACCAACGCTTACCATGGTGCCTGATATGCCTGATTATGCGGATGCTATTGCAGATGTAAGGGGACAGGTGATTCCAATAATATTTCTTGATAAATGGATGAAACTAAATCCTGTTCAGGGTGCGAATATAAAACAGAAGGTTATTGTCCTTGAGATGATGGGGACCACTGTCGGCATGGTTGTGCATGACGTGGAGAGGATAAGGAGGATTAAATGGGACAAGATAAAACCTCCTCCGTCAATACTGCAGGCAAAACACGGCGGGAAGATAACAGGTGTTGTTAAGATAGATAATCAGGAAGGCGTCCTTCTCCTGATTCTTGATTTAGAAAGTGTGATTTCTGATATAGGTTCTCTTATGCCCCAGCAGGATGTTGCATTAGAAGAGATAGAGAAAATAGGTAAAAAGAAACTGAAAGGCAATGTGCTTATTGCGGACGATTCTTCTGTTGCAAGGAAGATATTAAAGGATACCCTTGAAAATGTTGGTCTGCATGTAATAGAGGCAGTTGATGGAAAACAGGCGATGGGGATACTGAATGAATTTCTTGATAAGATCGGAACGCAGCCAATAACAGATTTTATCCAACTCGTCATCTCTGATGTGGAGATGCCTGAGATGGATGGGCTTACCTTTGTGAATACCATGAAGTCTGAACCACGGTTTCACTCTCTGCCCATAATAATTAATACATCGCTCTCCGGGGAAGAGAACAGGGAAAAGGCTAAACTGATTGGTGCGGATGGTTATCTTGTAAAGTTTGATATTGCAAAATTGATAAATGAAGTTTCAAGATTTCTTAAATGAGAAGGGCAGGTTAGTATGAAGGCAAAGATATATATCACTCTTAAAAAAGGTGTCCTTGACCCGCAGGGTAAGGCTGTTATGGGTGCATTGGAGACAATGGGACATAAAGGGGTAAGGGATTTAAGGATTGGTAAATTTATGGAGATGGAGATTAATTCCATCTCCAGAGAAGATGCTGAAAAAGAAGTTAAAGAGATGTGTGAAAGACTTTTGGCGAATACCGTTATTGAAGATTACAGGTTTGAGATAGAGTAGAAACAATCCATACTGCACAGTATGACAACTACTGTCATAGTTATGACATATTGAATATGACTTTGACAGTATGTTTACCTCTTTTGATTGTTGGTGCAAAGGACTGACAATCATATCTTTTATAATTCAAATCAATAAATACGAATAACCCCACCCTTGTTTATCCCCAAAAATAGACATTGATCTTTGGGTTTATCTGTATCTAATCCCACTTGGCACGATGGTTGCAAGAACATACAAATATAAAGAAATGTAAGTTTATCCTAATCTAGATAATTTTGGAGGTATAACATGGCAGGAGATAAAGATAAAAATAAAGGAGATGTTGAGAATCAGCCTGCAAAGTCATCGCCAAACAAGATATTGTTTATAATTATCGGGGTGTTAGTTCTGGTGATACTGGGAGGGGGTGGATATTTTATTTTTGGCAAGAAGGGCGGGGGTTCGTCAGTGAAAGAGACCGAAAAAGAGACTGCTAGTGAAGGATCAAAAGAAGTCTCTAAAAAAGAAACAGGTAAAGAAAAAGGGAGTAAAGAAGGAGAAAAGAATGGTGGTGGTTCAGGTGGCGAGGTATTTGTTATGGAGCCGTTTGTTGTGAACCTTCAGGACTCCACAGGCACAAGATACCTTAAGGTTACAATTAACTTTGAATTAGAGGGGACTGCTCTGGAAGAGGCAAAGATAAAAACACCGCAAGTAAGGGATGCTATTATCATTCTTTTAAGCAGCAAGGCTTATGCTGATGTTGGAAATATTCAGGGTAAATATCAATTGAGGGATGAGATAGTTGTAAGGATTAACCAGATATTAACTAAAGGGAAATTAAAAGCGGTTTATTTCACAGAGTTTGTAATCCAGTAAGTAAGGATAGGGAACAAAATAATGGCTGAAAAAATCTTAACTCAGGAAGAGGTTGATGCACTGCTTAGGGGCGTATCCAGCGGTAATATAGAAACAGAGAGTGATAAATCAGAGCCTGCAGCAGGTATAAGGGCTTATGACCTTACCCAGCAGGAACGGGTTATAAGGGGCAGAATGCCTGCGCTTGAGATTATCAATGAACGGTTTTGCAGACTTTTCAGGGCATCCCTGTTTAATTTTTTAAGAAAAACAGTTGATGTTTCCACAGAAGGTATCAAGATGACAAAGTACAGCGACTTTATAAAAAATACACCTGTCCCTGCAAGTTTCAATATAATCCAGATCTCTCCGCTTAGAGGGCTAACCCTTCTGGTTCTTGATGCAAACCTTGTATTTATGGTGGTTGATAACTTTTTTGGCGGTGGAGGTAAATATCACACAAGGGTTGAGGGCAGGGATTTCTCATCTACTGAACAGCGGATTATCAGAAAGATTATAGATATGACTTTTCAGGATATGAAAACCTCATGGGAACCTGTTCATCCTGTGAATTTTATCTACAATAGATCAGAGGTCAATCCGCAGTTTATAAATGTGGTTGTGCCGACAGAGGTAGTTTTATCAATGACATTCAAGATTGAGATTGATGCGGCGTCTAGCATAATGCGGATATGTATCCCTTATGCCAGTATTGAACCAATTAAAGAGAAATTATATGCCTCATATCAAAGCGACAGGATGGATGTTGACAAGAGATGGCTCTCAAAATTTGAAGATGAAATCAGGAAGACATCTGTTAGTGTTGCTTGCGAAATCGGCATGGCAGAGGTATCAATAGGGGATTTTCTAAACCTGAATACAGGGGATATTATACAGTTGGATAATAAATCTTCAGAACCGATAAGTGTGAAGATAGAGGGCGTTACAAAATATACTGGCAAACCAGGGATATTAGATGGCCATTATGCAATTGCGGTGCAAGAATTTTTATCAAAAGGAGGAGATTAGTTTATGGCAAACAATCTTCAGACAAAGGCAGATGAGGAAAAAGACAGTGTAATACCAGCAAGATTTAGCGAACTTAAAGAAGTGAAGGAGCAAAAAGGGGAAGGGGATAATAATGTTACTATGGACCGGATTCTGGATATTCCGGTAACGCTTTCTGTAGAGTTAGGCAGGACAAGGGTTGTTATAAATGACCTTCTCCAGTTAAGTCAGGGTTCTGTCATAGAACTTAACAAACTTGTTGGCGAACCCATGGAAATCCTTGTTAATGACAGACTTGTTGCTATGGGTGAGGTAGTGGTGGTTAATGAAAAGTTTGGTGTCAGGCTGACAGATATTGTAAGTCCAATGGAGAGGATAAAACAGTTAAAGAAATGACGGCCATTGTAGAAAATGTAACTCAGGGACTCATTCTGGTAGTAGGTGTAATACTGGTTGGCTCATATCTCTACTCCCGTATGTTCGGGCTGCAGATTAAAGGCAGCAAGGGGTTTATAAAGATGATAACCAGTGCATCCATTGGTCCAAAAAAGTCAATTGCGATAGTGAGTGTTGGAACGCAGTATCTGGTGCTTGGCATAACCCCTGATTCAATAACATATCTTACAAGTATTGAATCTCTTGAGGGTATTGAGAATCTTGAGGCAGGTATTCATGCAAAGGATATCTCAGGTTTTAAGGGCATATTAAATACCATTAAGAAAAATTTTAGAAACAGTGCAGGTTTAAAACAATGAACAGGGCAGGATGTTTATTAAAATTAAAAATATCGGTTGTTGTCTTTCCTTTACTTGTTTTACTGCCATCTATCTGCTCTGGGGCAAATGAGAGTTTAAAACTGCCGGATATTTCCCTTAACATAGGCGGGGAAGACGGACTTTCCAGCACCATTCAAATCCTTATACTCCTTACAGTTTTAACACTTCTTCCCGCCATTATCCTTATGATGACTTCATTTACAAGGTTCATCATAGTTTTTTCCCTTTTAAGACAGGCATTAGGACTTCAGCAGACGCCTCCAAATCAGGTTCTTATAGGACTCTCCCTTTTTATGACACTTTTTGTAATGTCGCCTGTTTTTAATCAGGCATACACAACTGCCCTTGAACCATATCTGGAAAACAAGATTAATCAGAATGAGGCATTTTCAAAGGGGATAAAACCGTTCAGGGATTTTATGCTTAAACAGACAAGGGAAAGGGAACTTGCTTTATTTGTTGAGATGTCAAAGATGGAAAAACCAAAAGAGGTAAATGATATACCATCAACAGTTATTATACCTGCATTCATTACAAGTGAACTTAAGACTGCGTTTCAGATTGGTTTTCTCATTTTTATACCGTTTCTGATTATTGATATGGTTGTGGCAAGTATACTTATGTCAATGGGTATGCTGATGCTTCCTCCTATAATGATATCTCTGCCATTTAAACTAATGCTTTTTGTGCTTGTGGACGGCTGGAGTCTTCTTGTCGGCTCTATGATAGGGAGTTTTAGAATATGACACAGGAATTTATCTTAACTATATGTCAGGAGGCTATAAAACTGCTCTTGTTTGAGACAATGCCTGTTTTAGGAATTGCACTTGTAGTCGGGCTGCTAATCAGTTTATTTCAGGCAGCAACGCAGTTGCAGGAGATGACCTTGACATTTATTCCAAAGATAATAGCAGTTTTTCTGACACTGCTTTTTCTTATGCCGTGGATGCTTGGGATGATGCTGGATTTTACAAGGAATATAATCATCAATATCCCTAACTATACAATGTGACTATGCTTAATCCTATATTTGAACAACTTGGGACTTTTTTCTTTGTATTTATCAGGGTAATTGCCATTTTTTCAGCAATTCCGTTTTTAGGCAGTAAGATTGTTCCTGTAAAGGTAAAAATCGGACTGTCATTACTTATAGGCATCATACTTACCCCTGTATTGGGTGTTCATGCGCTGCTGCCAGAATCAATAGCAGGTCTTGCCATTGGGATAATGAGAGAGGCGCTGATAGGTATAGCAATAGGCTTTATGGTTAAACTTGTATTTAGTTCAATGGAAATCGCAGGGCAGGTTGCAGGTATGCAGATGGGCTTTGCGGTTGCCAATGTTATTGACCCGCAGACCTCTAGCCAGATATCAGTTCTTGCTCAGGTTTATAATCTTATCGGGATCCTAATATTTTTTACCCTTAATATGCACATTATCTTTATCTCTGTCATAAAAGAGAGTTTTGCGATTATACCGCCTTACGGTTTTTCTGTAACAAGGGGTATGATGGATGGGTTTCTGACAATGACTGCTGATATGTGCAGGATTGCAGTAAAACTGGCAGCGCCTATAATGGTCTCAATCCTGATTACAAATATTGCTATGGGCATTATGGCAAGGACTGTTCCGCAGCTTAATGTCTTTGTGCTTGGTTTTCCAATAACAATAATACTTGGACTTGTAGTCCTTTTATTTTCTATGCCCTTTATTACTTCGGTTATAGGCAGGGCATATACAGACCTTTCTTACAACCTTATTGATTTATTAAAGATGGGGGGGAGGGGAGGATAGCAAATGCCGTGGCAAGAAGATAGAGACCAAAGGACTGAAAGCGCTACCCCCCGAAGGCGGCAGGAGGCAAGGGAAAAGGGGCAGGTGGCAAAATCTACAGAGGTAGGCTCTACAGTAATTCTTATCTCTGGACTGGTGGTATTCTATTTTTTTGGATGGGGGATGATTCAGTCTATTAAAGACATTATGGCAGAATCAATATCAAGAAGCGGTTCAACTATTCTGACGCAGGAAACAATCGGCGCTATCTTTAAAAATACTATTATGGATATGTCATATGTCCTGTTTCCCATCACTATCTTTCCTATTATTGGCATTATGGCAAATGTAATGCAGGTAGGCTTGTTATTCACATTAGAGCCTCTTACACCAAATTTTTCAAAGATAAATCCTCTGGAGGGCATAAAAAGGATTGTTTCAGAAAGGGCATTGGCAGAACTCATCAAGGGGATATTTAAACTAATAGTAATCGGTTATATGTCATATATAGTCATAAAAGGTGAGATGGTAAGGTTTGCACCTCTTGTAGATATGAGTATGACAGGGATTATTTTTTATCTTGGCTCTATATCATTTAAGATATTTATTGCGACACTCTGGGTTTTAATAATTATTGCAATTCTAGATTATGCCTTTAACAAGTGGGAGATGGAAAAGGGTTTAAGGATGACAAAACAGGAGGTTAAAGAGGAGGTCAAGGAGACAGAAGGACAGCCTTTGATTAAATCAAGGATTAGAAGTATGC
>JACRPW010000051.1:8361-14167 GCA_016223005.1 Deltaproteobacteria bacterium
CCCAATGCAACTGTTGTCATTACAAACCCGACCCATCTGGCTGTTGCAGTTAAGTATGAGCATGGGAAGATGCGCGCCCCCCTTGTTGTTGCAAAGGGCGCAGGCATTGTAGCAGAAAAGATTAAAGAGATAGCCCGAGGGCATAAGGTGCCTGTAATAGAGAATAAACCGCTGGCGCAGATAATATGGAAGACAGTTGAGATTGGCAAAGAGATACCAGCAGCACTTTATAAGACAGTGGCAGAGGTTCTGGCATATATATACAGGGCAAGGGGAAAAGTAAGAAGTGAGGAGTGAGGAGCAAAAAATATGGCTGTAACTACAGGAAAAATATTAACTAAAAATATTATTGAGATGATTGTCCCTGTGGGCATAGTCGGGATACTGGCAGTAATGATAATCCCAATGCCGACTCTTCTCCTTGATTTGCTCTTATCCATGAGTATCACCCTATCCATCATTATCCTCTTAATATCAGCACATATGGTGAAGCCGCTGGATTTTGCTGTGTTTCCATCTATCCTGCTCATTACAACACTTTTCAGACTCTCTTTAAATGTAGCATCAACAAGGATAATCCTGCTGCACGGCAATGAAGGTGTTAGCGCTGCAGGGCAGGTAATCAAGGCATTTGGGGTGTTTGTTGTGGGAGGGAATTATGCGGTTGGCATGGTGGTGTTTATAATATTGGTCATTATAAATTTTGTTGTTATCACAAAAGGCGCAGGCAGAATCGCAGAGGTCTCAGCAAGGTTTACACTTGATGCAATGCCGGGTAAACAGATGGCAATTGATGCTGATTTGAATTCAGGACTCATAGGAGAAGATGAGGCAAGAAAAAGGAGAAAGGATGTTACCCGAGAGGCAGATTTTTACGGCGCAATGGATGGCGCGAGTAAGTTTGTCCGGGGTGATGCTATTGCAGGCATCCTCATTACCTTTATCAATATTATAGGCGGTATTATCATCGGTGTATTTCAGCAGGGCATGAATATTGTAGATGCCATGTCTATCTATACGATACTCACCATCGGAGATGGTCTTGTAGCACAGATACCGGCGCTTGTGATTTCAACAGCAGCAGGCATTACTGTTACAAGGGCAGCCTCTGAATCAGATATGGGCAGTGAGTTTGCATCTCAAATCCTCTCTTATCCAAAGGCAATTGCAGGCGCTGCAGGTGTGCTGTTTGTCCTCGGTCTTATACCGGGACTGCCTCATCTGGCATTTTTGACACTTGCAGGTGTAACAGGCGGGATTGCATACATGAGCAATCAGGGTATGTTTGCGGCTCCAAAAAAAGAGGAGGTAAAGGAGGTTCCAAAGACGCCTGAAAAGGATGAAATTATACTCCCTGACCCGCTTACAATAGAGGTAGGCTACAGGCTCATACCGCTTGTTGATTCAGAAAGCGGAGGTGAACTTCTGGACAGGATTAAGGCAATGAGGAGGCAGATTGCTGCTGAAATAGGTTTTCTTGTGCCGCCGATACATATAAAGGACAACCTTCAGTTAAAACCCGAGGAGTATATTATTTTGTTGAGGGGGATTGAGGTGGGAAGGGGCTCGGTTATGATGAATTATCAGATGGCAATAGACCCTGGCACCGCACAAAAAGGTCTTGAGGGTATCCCTGCAAAAGAGCCTGCCTTTGGACTTCCTGCCCTGTGGATAGACGAGGGTTTAAAGGATAAGGCAAAGATTATGGGTTGGACAGTAGTAAACCCTGCTGTAGCCATAATAACTCATATTGCCGAGGTTGTTAAGGCAAATGCCTATAGGCTTCTGACAAGGCAGGATGTGCAGACAATCCTTGATGCCCTTGCCAGAACACATCCGAAGATTGTTGAGGAACTTGTGCCAGCACAATTATCCCTCGGAGGTGTTGAAAAGGTATTGCAGAATCTTTTGAGGGAGAAGATACCGATAAGGGATGTTTTGAGTATCGCAGAGACACTGGCAGACTATGCGCCATCAACAAAGGATACAGATATCCTGACAGAGTATGTCAGACAGGCAATGTCAGGCACTATTACAAGACAATATACAACTGAAGATGGACTTTTGCCAATCATGCTTCTTGACCCAAGGCTTGAGGAAACTATTTCAAAGTCTATACATCAATCTCAATATGGAATAAATATTGCAATAGAACCTTCCATAGCACACAAACTAATGAATAAGGTATCAGAGGGGGCGCAGGAAATGGTTAATCAGGGGTATCGCCCTTTAGTTATGACATCATCTGATGTCAGACGGTTTGTCAGAAAACTTATTGAGAGGACTCTCCCTTTAGTTGCTGTTGTAGGTTCAAATGAGGTGTCAGGAGATATTCGTATAAAGAATATAAAGGTGGTGAGTTTGTAATATGCATATCAAGAGATTCAGGGAAAAGACCATTGAATGCGCACTCAAGTGTGTGAGAGAGACCTTTGGCGAAGATGCTGTCATCCTTTCTACAAAGAAATTTGACAAAGGTGTTGAGGTTTTGGCGGCAATTGATTTTGACGCAGATGAGATTGAGAAAAAACTTATAGAAAATTCTCTAGTAAGAAATGAATTAGGTAATTTAAGACAAGAGATGTCTGACATTAAACTTCTGTTTTCTTCTTTGTCCAATGATAGTGCAATGAAGAAACTTGCAGGGCTTGAAAGCGGGGCGATTGAACTTTATCAGGAGATGTTAAAGAGGGGAATACACAATGAGGTATCTAAAAAACTCATTAAGGCTGCTGCAGGGCATGGGGAAAATGGCGGCGGACTGATGGACAGATGTCATACTGCTATAATGAATAATACCTCTGTATGCAATCCCCTTGCTGAAGGCGGCAAACCAAAGCTGCTGGCATTTGTAGGTCCAACAGGTGTCGGCAAGACAACAACAGTAGCAAAACTTGCAGGCAAACTGATTCAAAAATACAAGGCAAAGGTAGGGCTTGTAAGCACTGATAATATCAGGACAGGCGCTAATGAGGTTTTGCAATCATGCGGCAGACAATTCGGCATCTCTGTTCACGCAGTGAAATCAAAGGATGATTTTAATAAGGCAGTATGGAACAACAAGGATAAGGATGTGGTATTGATTGACACCCCTGGCAGAAATCCTATGGATGCGGATGGCATCAAAGAATTCAAAGGCATGCTTGCTGGCGGACTTCCAATCAAGACTGCCATTGTATTAAGTGTGACCACAAAAGATGATGTTCTCTTAAAGGCATGTGATGGTTTCGGGGCTTTACCGCTTGACTGTATGGTCTTTACAAAGATTGATGAATCTCAAAGTTTTGGCTCTATCCTTAATACATCCATGTTTGTAAAAAAACCCATTGCCTATCTCTGTAATGGACAGAAGATACCCCATGATATTATGGCAGCCTCCCTAGATATGCTTGGTAATCTCATACTTGGTAAGGGGAAAAACTATGTTTAGTAAATGCAAACCAAAGGTTATAGCAATCACAAGCGGAAAGGGTGGTGTAGGCAAGACAAATGTTGTTGCAAATCTTGCAGTTAGTTTTGCCATGAAAGGCAAGAAGGTGTTTGTCCTTGATGCTGACCTTGGGCTTGGAAATCTGGATATACTGCTTGGTTTAACCCCTAGGTTTACACTTGCCCACATCCTTAAGGGAGAGAAGACAATAGAAGAGGTTGTTGTCAAAGGACCTAAAGGGATAAGAATCCTTCCTGCAGCATCAGGCATTCAGGAACTCACAAATCTTGGAGCAGAAGAAAAGATTAACCTCTTTTCACAGATAGAAAACCTTGATGGTAACATTGATATAATGCTGATAGATACTGCTGCAGGCATTTCTCAAAATGTCCTTTTCTTTAACATGGCTGCTGATGAAATCATAGTTGTTGCCTCGTCTGAACCTACATCCATTATAGATGCTTATGCCCTTATGAAGGTCCTTCATTTAAAGCATGGTGAGAAGAGGTTTAAACTGCTTGTAAATTTTGTAAAAACCAAAAATGAGGGGCTTGAGGTCTACAGAAACTTAAGCGTAGTTACAGGCAGGTATCTGAATATAGCAATAGATTATCTGGGTTTTATTCCTATGGATGAGAATCTGCCAAAGGCTGTCAGGGAACAGAAGCCTATAGTAGATATATTCCCTGATTCAAAGGCAAGCAAGGCATTTATGGAATTATCAGGGATTATTGATGAACTTCCGCCCGTGGAGCCAAAAGACAATCTGCAGTTTTTTAGCGGCAGGGGTATAGAGGTGAGATGTGAAATGTAAGGCGAGAATAGCGAGAAAGGCGGGAAATGCAGGCTATAGATTTTAAGAAACTTAATATGGATAGAGATGCAGTAATCAGGGAATACGCACATCTGGTAAAGATTATTGCATACAGACTTGCTGTCAGACTGCCGTCCCACATTGATATAAACGACCTTATAAATGCAGGGATAATCGGGCTTATAGATAGTATTGATGCATTTGACCCTGCAAGGGGTGTGAAGATGGAGACATATCTATCCTTCAGGATAAAGGGGTCCATGCTGGATGAACTTAGAAGTATGGACTGGCTGCCAAGGAGTGTAAGGGAAAAATCAAAGCAGCTGGAAAGGGGATATGCAGAACTTGAGTCAAAACTTGGAAGGACACCAACAGACGAAGAGATGGCAGAATCCTTTGGCATGGATGAAGATAATTTTCAGGAACTTCTTAGAAAGGTTAGCTGTGCAGGTGTGATAAATCTTGAGGATATGGGGCTGAATAAGAATGGCGATGATGTAAATATAATGGAATGTCTGGCAGACCCTCGTTGTGAAGACCCTGTTAAATCTCTGCACATGGAGGATGTCCGCAGCAGGCTTGCAAAGGCTGTTGATGAACTGCCTGAAAAAGAGAGGCTCGCAGTATCCCTTTATTATTATGAAGAACTAAATCTCAAAGAGATAGGTCATGTTATGAGTCTTACAGAATCAAGGGTTTGCCAGCTGCATACTCAGGCAATCCACAGGCTGAAGGGTAAACTAAAAAAACTTGTAAATATGGGGGACTTGATATGACAGGCAAATATACGAAGTTTTTGCAATCAGTTGACAGGTCAATACATCATGCCCATATTTACGGCGCCAGACATCCTTTGGCACACAGGTCTATTTCTGATACCTACAATCATATCATGAAACTGCTTACTGATAACTGTGAATTGAGTATGAGTTTTGCAGATTGGAAAATACTTGTTAATAGTCAACCGCAGGATAGCGGGGATGAGATTGCTATATTATTTCATAAATTAAAACTTAATAACATTGTCTTTTATCAAGAGATTAAATTTGAAGAGTTAGTAACCTTGTTCTCGGCGCTAAATCTGGAAAATGGAATGATTGCGGGAGAAGATTTTTCAAATAAAGGTATAGGTCATATAAATGTTAATAAGGCACATTCTAAAAAAACAGATGAAGATTTGGATGTTAAACAATGGCTTGATGATTTTGTATCTAATGTTACACATGAACTTATAACACCTGTTGCTTCTGTCAAGCAGTCGCTTTCTAATATACTTAATCTTACAAACGGCTTAACTTTGGATCAGCAAAAGATGTTAGGTGTTGCCTTGAGAAATACGGAGAGGTTATCAAGACTTATAAATAACATACTTGATTTTTCTATGGCAGGGTCAGGTAGTATTCAGATAAGACAAGAAATAGTGGATTGCAATCTCTTGTTAGAAGATGTTGTATCTACTATGAAGTGCCTTGCAGATGTCAAACGGATTAAACTTTGTCTGGGCTTGCCAAATGTTATCCCAAAACTTTTTGTTGACAGGGACAGGATTATACAGGTCTTTA
>JACRPW010000052.1 GCA_016223005.1 Deltaproteobacteria bacterium
AGCAGGAGAGGTGAGGTTCAGGTGCTTTTTATCTCTGTTGACCCTAGCAGGGATACGCCTGAAAGACTAAAAGAATATGTCCCATATTTTAATCCATCATTTATTGGATTAACCGGCACAGAAGTAGAGATAGATAAAGTTATAAAACAGTATGGTGCAATGTATGAGAAGGATAAACCGGACGAGAGAGGATATTATTCGGTGGGACATTCAACCAGCATCTATCTTATAGACAGAGAAGGCAATTTCAAGTATCTGTTCTCATTTCATACACCGAGGGAAGAAATGGCAAAGGTTATAAAGCAGTATATGTAATGAAAAAAACTTATTATTTGGAGGAGGATAATATGTTTAAACTAAGTTTATCTTTTATTAGCATTTTAGTTTTTGTGTTTCTTATGGCATCTAATGGAATTGCAGGGGACATAGAGATTAAAATGGCATGGACAAGAGAAACACCGCCAAATGCGCCTACAGGCGCTGCATATATGACAATTGCAAATCATGGAACTGCAGACGACCGTCTTATAGAGACAGAATCAAATATTTCAGAAAGAACAGAACTGCATATGGGCTATATGGAGCAAGGCATGATGAAGATGCGAAAATTAAACAGTATTGATATGCCTGCTGGCAAGACCGTTGAATTAAAACCCGGAGGATATCATGTTATGTTTATTGGACCGAAGAAACAACTTACAGCAGGAGAAGAAATTCATATTGTATTAAAATCTGAAACGGCAGGGATAATAAAGGTTACGGCGCCGGTTAAAAAGTCTGACAATGAAGCAGGCACTATGAAAATGAGATGACAATTTGAAGATAATGGTGAAAAAATTTTTAATCATAGCGATACTTGGTGTTATTACATTTAATCTAAATATCTTCTGCCGCGGTTTGCACATTGATAAGCACGGCGGCGGGCATAATTCATCAACTGATACATGTCCAATCAAGGGTGCATGTCCGCATCATCAACATACCAGTAATCATAACCATTCACATAATGGAGACCATAATAAAACAAAAGAAGAAGTATCTATAATCTGCACCTGTTCTGCTGATGGTCAAGTATCAACCATTGCCTATGAAATTATAATCCCGTCTGAAACATGCATTGTTGTAACGCAGCCATTCATATACAGTCTTTTCGAAGATAAACAAATCTACAGCAGTATAAACACTGTCCCATCTGAAGGACCTCCCAAGCTTTCCGCCTGATTTTTCATAACCAGTTCCACCCATAAAAAAATTGTAAATTGAAGATTGGAAATTGGAAATTTTTAAATGAGAAACCAATCTTGCAATTTATAATTTGCAATTTGCATTTTACAATTTGAGCAAAGCGAATACAGGAGGTTCTATGTTCTACAAGGCTATAATAGAGTGCGGCCATGTGGGTGCAGGCAATTCCATTGAAAGGGTCTGGTTTCTGAAAGGCGAGAACCCTATTGCCGTGCTTCAAAGGGCAAGGATGTTTCCAAGGGTAAAAAGAAAAGACACCCTTTTAAGCATCAAACTGCTCAAGAAGATAAGCAAAGAGGAATATATCTGCGGCATGAACAAGAGAAGAGGCGCAGTGGTGCAGTAGTCTGAGAGGGCAGGAAAATAAATCTCCCTGCCCTCATTTTCCACAAATGAAGGAGGTTATACAAATGAAGAGATGCATGTCAATATGTTTATTGTCAATCCTTTTTTTAGTTTCACTGAGCGGTTTGAGTTTTTCATGTGATTACTGCCTTTTATCCCAGGGTTTATCCCCTCTTCAGACCACTACAGGGATAGGTCTAAGGATAGATGAACGTTACACAGTTCTCAACGATATGTATAAAGGCACAAAGAAGGTAGAAAATCCTGGAAATAAGGAGACCCATCTTACAACCCAAGTTACAGGATTTTATGCCATAAACCCTGACCTTACAGCCTTTGTTGTTGTGCCGTATGTGAGAAGAACCATGAAAGAGTGGGATGATGTGAGCATGACGTTTATGAAAGGGAAGGCGTCAGGTTTGGGGGATATTGTCCTCATGGGCAGATACACCTTCTATAGGCGGCATGAGTTGGATTCCACGACCATCGTAGCCGGCCAGGCCGGGGTAAAACTTCCTACAGGGGCTACCAATGCGAAAGATGATATGGGAATGTATATGGATGCCCACATGCAGCCAGGCACAGGCTCTACCGATATACTTCTGGGATTAAACTTAAGCCATGCGATAGACAGGTTCACCATTGCCGCTAACCTCCTCTACTCTATGAATAATGAAGGGAAAAAAGGGGAAACAGGAATGGATACAGGGGATGAAAAACATCAATTCGGAAACATGCTTAGCTATGACCTAACAGGCATCTACCGGATATATCCGGCAACACCGCCTGGACCAACGGTATCCTTTGCCCTTGGTGTCGCAGGAGAGAGGAGGGGTAAAGAAAAGATTGACGGTGTCACAGTGGACGGCAGCGAGGGGCACACAATTTATCTCAATACAGGTCTTTTGTTCATACCTCATCCGCAATGGATTGTGGAACTCAATTACAGACCTGCTATATATCACGATCTGCCTGCCGACCCGACAACCGGGGAGGCGCAGATGGGAGAGGATTACAAGGCAATATTGTCTGTTTCTCATCTGTTTTAGATTAAGGAGGTTAGATATGTATCGTACAGGTATATCTGCAATCCTTTTATCGTTGGCAATCTGGGGATGCGCAACCATTCCGCGGGTTACCGATACTGAGTTACATGAGGCTATGAAGCTTACCGGCGACCCGGCAGCCGGAAAGGCCGTTTACGAAAAGAACTGCATCTACTGTCACAGGGAGAAAGGCGAAGGGGGAGGCGTTGCCGGCGGGACGCTGGAAAAAAGTATGCCAAAGAGAGATGAAGACCTTTACAGGTCTATAAAGCAAGGGATGGGAGACTGGATGCCTGCATTTTCCAAACTCAGCGCAAAGGAGACTGTGGATGTTATTGCCTATGTCAGGGAACTACTGCGGAGGTAGAATGAAAGGGGGCTTGATACTCGCCTTGCTATTATGC
>JACRPW010000053.1 GCA_016223005.1 Deltaproteobacteria bacterium
AGGCAATGGAGATAATGGCTGTAGCAATACAGCGGTACGCAGGAGAGTATGTTGCTGAAAGAACTGTATCTGTTGTTAACCTTCCTAATGATGAGATGAAAGGAAGGATTATAGGCAGGGAGGGAAGAAATATAAGGGCAATAGAGGCTGCAACAGGCATTGATATTATAATAGACGATACGCCTGAGGCTGTTATACTTTCAGGGCATAATCCTATCAGGAGAGAGGTTGCAAAGATTGCCATAGAGAGGCTTATAGCAGATGGAAGGATACACCCTGCAAGGATAGAAGAGATTGTTGAAAAGGTTGAGCAGGAGATAGAGCAGGCAATAAAAGAGGCAGGTGAAAGGGCAGTATTTGATACAGGTATTCATGGGCTGCATCCGGAGGTTGTAAGACTCATCGGCAGACTCAAGTTCAGGACAAGTTATGCCCAGAATGTCTATGTTCATTCAATGGAGGTGGCATTTATCTGCGGCATAATGGCTGCAGAACTTGGGCTCCCGATAAAACAGGCAAGGAGGTCAGGGCTTTTGCATGATATCGGCAAGGCAGTAGACCATGAAGTTGAGGGTTCTCATGCAGTCATAGGTGCTGATCTTGCAAGAAAATATGGTGAAAATCCCAAGATTGTATCAGCCATTGCCGAGCATCATGACAGTAACCCTGCATCTATTATGGGCATTTTGGTTCAGGCAGCAGATGCCCTGTCTGCAGCAAGGCCTGGCGCTAGGAAAGAGATGATGGAAACATATGTAAAGAGGCTTGAAGATCTTGAGAGAATAGCCACATCATTCCATGGCATTGAAAAGGCATATGCTATACAAGCAGGTAGAGAGATCAGGGTTATTGTGAACAACCAATCAATATCTGATGAAGCGGCTGTTATGCTTTCAAAGGATATTGCCAGAAAGATAGAAAAAGAACTCTCATATCCTGGTCAGATAAGGGTCACTGTTATAAGAGAGGCAAGGGCAGTTGACTATGCCAGGTAATACTATCAACTGTCTTTTTATAGGAGATATAGTAGGCAGACCAGGAAGATTATTCGTCAGGGATAATCTTCTTATGCTGGTTAAGAAATATAATGCAGATATTATAATTGCAAACGGCGAGAATTCAGCAGGCGGTTTTGGCATAACACCGCAGGTTGCTGAAGAACTCTTAAATTATCATATTGATATAATTACTTCAGGTAATCATATCTGGGATAAGAAAGAAATTATTGATTATATAAAGGACAGAAACTGGCTTTTAAGACCAGCCAATTATCCCCCTGCTGTGCCTGGTGTCGGCTCTACCATTTTCAGAACAAAATCAGGGATAAATGTAGGTGTTATCAACCTCTGCGGAAGAGTGTTTATGGATAACCTTGATTGTCCATTCAGGGTTGGGAGAGACATGGCTGCTGTAATGAAAGAAAAGACAAAAGTGATTATTGTTGATATGCACGCAGAGGCTACCTCTGAAAAGATAGCCATTGCCTTTTATCTTGACGGTATGGTAAGCGCAGTTGTGGGAACCCACACCCATGTCCAGACATCAGATGAAAGGATACTATCAAATGGCACTGCATTCATAACAGACGCAGGTATGACAGGTTCTATAAATTCTGCAATAGGAATTCAGAAGGATATGATTATACAGAAATTCTTAACGCAGATGCCTAGGAAGTATGAGGTTGCCACAAAGGATGTGGAATTGCAGGGAGTTGTTGTTTCAATAGATGCAGAGACAGGGAAGGCAAAGGGGATTGAGAGGATAAAGGTAAAAGGCTGATTTAAAAATACCGTTATACGTGAGCTTTATTTTATGACTTCTACTATAGACAAGCAACTCTCTATCATTAAAAGAGGTGCTGTTGAGATTATTATTGAAGACGAACTTGTAAAGAAACTTGAAAAATCCATTCAGACAGGCACACCATTAAAGATTAAGGCAGGCTTTGATCCAACAGCGCCTGACCTTCACCTCGGGCATACGGTTTTAATCCAGAAATTAAAACATTTTCAGGAACTGGGGCATCAGGTGATTTTCCTTATAGGCGATTTTACAGGCATGATAGGCGACCCCACCGGAAAATCAGAAACCAGAAAACCTCTTACAAAGGAAGAGGTCTTAAAAAATGCAGAGACATATAAATCTCAAATCTTTAAAATCCTTGATGAAAAAAAGACAAAGATTGTTTTTAACAGCGAATGGCTGTCAAGTATGAGTGTCATGGAAATTGTTAAACTTGGTTCAATGCAGACTGTTGCAAGGATGCTTGAAAGGGATGATTTTAAGAAGAGGTTTAGCAATCAGCAGGACATAACAATACTAGAATTTTACTATCCATTGTTTCAGGCATACGATTCGGTTCATTTAAAGGCTGATGTTGAGATAGGAGGCACTGACCAACTCTTTAATCTGCTTATGGGCAGAACTATGCAAAAGAAAATGGGTCAGGAGCCTCAGATTGTAATAACAATGCCGCTTTTAGAAGGGCTTGACGGCGTTCAGAAGATGAGCAAATCCCTTGGAAATTATATAGGTATCACAGAGAGTCCACGGGATATGTTCGGCAAGGTAATGTCTGTATCAGATGAATTGATGCTCAGATATTATGAACTTTTGAGCGATGTCACAAACGAAAAACTTAATGAGATTAAGAATGGCAAGGCGCATCCCAAGACAGCAAAAGAAGAACTGGCAGAGGAAATAGTTAGAAGGTATCATGGTGCGGATGCTGCAACAAGGGCGAGAGAGGAATTCAACGAAGTCTTCAGGAATAAAGGTCTTCCTGAAAACATAGAAGAGGTTAAACTTAAAAGAGAAGGGGATTCCATCTGGCTGGCAAAGGCAATTGCTCTGGCAGGGCTTGCAAAATCCACATCTGATGCAAAAAGGCTTATTGAACAGGGCGGTGTGGAAGTTGATGGAGATAAGATTATAGACGGCAAGAAGGAAATTTCTACAAATCAAAAATATCTATTAAGGGTCGGCAAAAAGGGGTTTAAAAGGGTTTCTTTTGCATGAGGTTAATCTCTTTAATTGGTTTGGGAGGTTTTTTTGGTACGATAGCAAGGTATCTCCTGTCGGGCTGGACATATAAATTGTTTGGCACAACCCTGCCGCATGGAACGCTTTTAGTTAATGTAATTGGCTCATTCCTTCTTGGGCTTATAATGGAATTCAGCATAAGAAGCGCTCTTATATCAGATGAACTTCGCATAGCATTTACAATTGGCTTTCTCGGTGCATTCACCACATTTTCCACATTCAGTTATGAGACATACAAACTTCTAGAGGACGGCAGTCTATTCCTTGCATTGGCAAATATAGTCCTGAACTTGCTGCTTTGCATTATGGCGGAGTCAATCTTTTTTTTAGTTGAAATTCCGTAACGGCTCCCATAGTTTTAGACTGCGTCAGGCAGCCACTGCCTCCTTTCTTTCATCTATTCTACCCTTATTTGGTATCTCTCTCTGCAATGCATTCCTGAGCTCTATAAGATGTCTATATCCTTTAACCCTGTTCAG
>JACRPW010000054.1 GCA_016223005.1 Deltaproteobacteria bacterium
TCAACAACCGCACATATCTCTTTTATAAGGCTTAAAAAATCCCGTCCCTCTTTTGAGACAAGTGATGGATTTGTTGTTACACCATCCACAAGCCCCCATTCTTTAGCCTTTTTGATTTCATTAAGATTTGCTGTATCAATAAAAAATTTCATATCTAGCCCCCATTATGTTTTTTTTTTTTTTTTTATCGTCATAACTTCGCATACCTGCCTCAAATCCCGCTTTGGCAGAATTTGAGTCCTCGGTTCATCGTTGCGGCGTATGCTAAAAATACGCCTCACTCTTCACCTTCGTCGTTCCTTGGTCTCTCTTTGTTCTGACGCTCTGTATGCGGCTTTATTTATGTTGTTGTGTATAAAAATCCTTTTACAATATCCTTGATGGCAACCCCCTCGCCCATATCTTCAATCGCATACCTTACCCTTATACATGGTTTATTTATTTTTACAAGTTTTTTTAAGTCTATCGGAGTCGCTGCCAGAATAATATCACAGGGAACTCTATTTATTGTCTCTTCAAGTTCATGTATCTGGCTTGGGCTATATCCCATTGCAGGAACAAGGTTCTGAAGATGTGGATATGTCAGATAAATCTCTTTTATTGTTCCGACTGCGTAAGGTATCGGGTCAACTATTTGTGCGGCAAGAAATCTTTTTGCCGCAATGATACCTGCGCCATAACCCATTCCGCCATGGGTAAGGGTTGGACCATCTTCCACCACTAAAACCCTTTTACCCTTAACCGCCTCTTCATCATCAACAGTTATCCGTGAGGCAGTATATACAACCCTTGCACAAGGATTTATATGTTTTATATTTTTAAGGATAAGAGCCACATCCTCTTTTTCTGCACTGTCCATCTTATTTATGACAAAGACATCTGCCCTTCTGAAATTTACCTCTCCTGGATAGTATTTGAGTTCATGTCCTGCCCTGTGCGGGTCTAAAACCACAATCTCCAAGTCAGGCTTGATAAAAGGTGTATCGTTGTTCCCGCCGTCCCATACGATTATGTCAGTTTCTTTTTCAGCCTCTTTTAAAACTGCCTCATAATCAACACCTGCATATACATTTATACCTGCCTCAATAAGCGGTTCAAATTCCTCCATCTCCTCAATTGTACACTCAGAACCTTTAATATCTTCCGATGATTCAAATCTCTGGACATTTTGTTTCAACAAGTATCTGTATGGCATTGGATGGCGGACAGCGGCAGGTGTTTTGCCGAGTTCTTTTAATATAGTGCAAATCTTTTTTGACACACCGCTCTTACCGCACCCTGTCCTTACAGCACACACAGAGATTACAGGGAGTCTTGATTTAAGCATTGTTTTATCATTTCCAATAAGCACAAAATCTGCATAAAGACTATTTACAAGACTTGCCTTGTGCATTACATATTCATGCGAGACATCGCTGTATGAAAAAACAACTGCATCTATACTGTGTGCCTTTATAAGTTCAGGGAGTTTTTCTTCAGGATAGATTGGAATGCCGTGAGGATACAAACTGCCTGCAAGTTCTCTAGGATAGGTTCTTTTCTGGATAAAGGGAATCTGCGTTGCGGTAAATGCAACTACATTATAGGCATGGTTATCCTTGTAAAGGATATTAAAATTATGGAAATCCCTCCCTGCAGCGCCCATTATGATAATGTGTTTTTTTTGTTTTATCATCTATGCCAGCAGACGAGCGATTATCCTTCGCTGATTTTGGGTGTTATGCCTCAAAAATCATAAATAGCAGCGTTAAAAAATTTTATCTTGACAATGTTTTTTTTACCTGATATGAGAGATTCCCGTTAATTTTAATTTGAAAGATAAAAAATGAGTATTGCTATTATCACCACCAGATTTACAGCAACTCCTATTACTATCAGGATATCAACCATATTTTCTTTTCTAAACTTCATAAATAATTTTGTTACACATATTTTAAATATTGTCAATAGAAGAGGATAAAATGCAGGAAAAGGAACAAACAGGTAAAGCAGGGCCGGCACTCTTTGTAACAGTCTTTATCTTGATAATAATATTTTTTGTCTGGTTCTTGAAATAGGGGGTTTTTATGAAGTCAATCCTTACCTTTGCTGTTTTTCTTGCAGCAAGTCTTGTATATTTCCTGCTTCTTGACATAGGGCTTATGAAGATGCAGGGGTTAAAATTCTTTTTCCACCATTAAAATTTAAGGAGTTTGTAAAATGAACCTTTTGATGAAGACCGCCTTAAGTTTGTTTGTTATCCTATCTTTTGTATTAGTAAGTCAGGTATTTAAGTCCTCTGTCCTGGGTCGTCAGTCCGGAGTATTTGCAGAAGAGACAAAACAGGATGGGGCTTCTCAAATACCTGCTATAGAAACACATGCAAAGAAAGACAAGGCAAAACCTTCATATCCACCTGCTCCAAAACTGCAGGAGTCTGACTATCCTAAAGTCAAGGGTTTTAATTCCAGAATTACTGTATGGCTTGTTGCACAACTCCACCTCTGGTTTGCGGCATTCGTGCTTGCAGTCCCTATATTCGTCTTAATCATTGAACTTATAGGTGTTGCAACAAAGGATGAAAGATACGACAAGATGGCTTATGAGTTTATAAAAATCAGCCTTACAGCATACTCAATTACCGCTGTGTTCGGCGGCATTCTCACAATTTCCATGATAGTATTCTATCCTGACTTTTTCAAATATATGGCAGGTCTCTTTGGTTCAACAATGCTTGCCTACGCATTCCTGTTCTTAGCCGAGAGCGCCTCATGGTATATATACTACTACGGCTGGAACTGGCTCAAATATGGGTTTAAGAAATGGGTGCATCTGACAATTGGTCTTATACTGAATGCGGTTGGAACAGTCCTTATGTTCCTTGCAAATTCATGGGTTACATTCATGATGAGCCCGGGCGGGGTTGATGCAGCAGGCTCATTTCAGGGGAATACATGGGCAGTTGTCCATAACTTCCTCTGGAACCCGGTAAACCTCCACAGGTTTGTTGCCAATGTTGCATACGGCGGCTCTGTAGTGGGCGCTTATGCGGCATACAGATTCTTAAGCGCCCAGACAAAAGAGGAAAAGGCACATTATGACTGGATGGGATATACTGCGAACTTTATAGCCATTGCAGCCCTC
This sequence comes from Deltaproteobacteria bacterium, assembly GCA_016223005.1. Lineage (NCBI taxonomy): Bacteria > Pseudomonadati > Myxococcota > Myxococcia > Deltaproteobacteria bacterium. The sequence goes on from JACRPW010000054.1 coordinate 3,124, forward strand.
CTGCCTCTTCCATTTGCAGGTTACTGGCTTACAGCAGAGATATACGCATACAGCCAGCAGATGGGCATTACGCTTATGGGCGGTGTATTTGCATGGCTCTTTATCATACAGGCAGTCCTTATCGGAGCCCTTTTCCTTTCAGCAAATTATTACCTCTGGTGCGGTATGGGCAGGAGTGAAGGCGCTATCAGGTATAATAAATACATCAAATACATAGCATTTGTAATTATTGCATGCTTCCTTGTCTGGTTCACGCCTCACACCCTTGTTATGACACAGGGTGAATTGAAGGCGCTTGGAGGTCCGTATCATAAGTATCTTGGTCCCATCGGCATTATGCCTGCAAAAAATACTGCAGTAAATATTATGATACTCTTTACATTCTTAAGTTTCCTCCTTTACAGAAGGGCAAATAAGGTTGCAACTGTTTCATGGGCAAAATATGGGAATATTGCGCAGGTAGCAATATTTGCAGGCGCAATAATCAACATAGCGCTTCTTGGTGTGTATCACGGTTATTTTACAGATACGGCAACAAAGGTAGGTTCATCTATTCCACAGGTAGCCTCAACACTCTCTGTTATCATACTTTGCATTATTATAGATGTCCTTATGTTTAAAGGTGCAAAGGATGTTGCACCCTTGAAGTGGGGCAATGTCCCTGACAGGAGCCAGTATGCCTTGTTTCTCTTGGCAGTTTCTTTTACATGGCTTATGGGACTCATGGGATATATTAGAAGCGGCATAAGACAGCACTGGCATATCTATACTATTATGAGGGATAATTCTCCAAATGCATTTACCCTGACAATAGGCTATGCCGCCCAGATAGTTTCTATAGGCGTTATCATATTTATGGCAATAGTTATATTTATATTCTGGCTTAACCAAATTTCCAGCAAAAAGGCATAATTGAAATCTCTAAACCCTAATATCTAATTTCTAAGAAGGGGTCGTAAACATGAAAACATTTTTGAAGGTTGTTGCGTTCAGCGTTATTGTCATACTTTTTTATGCATTCTATGCCAGTTATGGCATACCTCAGGTAAAACCAGAGGCACCGCCTGTGGAAGAGAAACTGGATTTAGGCAGTATGACAATGGACCAGTTTACAGCACTTGGTGAAAAGATATTTAACGGCAAAGGGACATGCACACTTTGTCACAACCCTGTTGGTGGTCGGGCACCTCTTCTTGATTCAGTTACATCAGTTGCAAATGACAGATTAAAAGATGCCAGATATAAAGGCAAGGCAAAGACATCTGAGGAATATGTAAGGGAGTCAATGATAGAGCCGTCTGCATTTGTTGTTGTCGGTTTTGGTGTAAAGGGGACAAGTGATACACAGAGCCCAATGCCAAATGTTGCAACAGGCGCTATAGGCTTAAATGAGGCAGAGGTAAGTGCAGTAATAGCCTATTTACAGAAGAAGGCAGGGCAGGAGGTTACTGTTAAGATACCTACAGGTACACCTGCTGCTGAAGAAAAGGCAGGGGAGGCAGCATCTGTATCACCATCAAAAACACCTAATGAACTGGTTGTAAAACTTGGCTGCGGGGCGTGCCATAAGATTGCAGGACAGCCCGGTGTTCTGGGTCCTGATTTAACAAAGATAGGCGCAGCAAGGAAAGAAGATTATTTAAGAAGGTCTGTCCTTGATCCTGATGCAGATATTGCAAAGCAGTGTCCAACAGGACCATGTTTACCCGGTGTGATGCCAAAGGACTACAAAGACAAGATGACAGCAGGGGAATTTGAGATGTTAGTTAAATTTATGGTGAATTCAAAGTAGAAAGTTCACGCTGAAAAACGCCCATCTGCGTTGTCAGGACTGCGGATTTTCATCCTCACATACCTAAAAGTATGCTGCGGTGCAAATCCTTGTCCTTCCTAGCATCTGGGCAATTTTTGAGCGTGAACATCGTCAAATATAAGGAGTAAACATGAAAATACCAAGACTGCTTCTGGCGGTAATAACAATAGGAATCTTTTATGGTTTCTTTAAGATATTCTTCGGTGTGATATTAAAACAGCCGATCCCCTCCAGCCTTCTTACAATGTATATGTTCTTCACTGTAATTGGTGTTCTTATGGTTCTTTCGTTTACAGTAGAAGGTGCCAAAGAACTTATGTCGCCAATCAAAAACCTGCTTGAAAACCCCCAAAAGAAACTCATGCGGAATATAGTGTTTGGAATTATTACAGCCTTTGCAGGCTTCATAACATACCAGCAGGTTAAGCCGAGTTTTGAGGCGCCTCTGGAATTAAGGACAATCCACCCTGCACCGCCGTCAACTGTTTCTGCATATAATAAGAGTTATAATCTTTTAACCCTTGAAAACCCGTTCAGAAAATATAAGAAGGAAGACCCTGCAAAATTCAAGCAACTTGTATATGAAGGCGGAGAGGTATATTTCAAAAACTGTTTCTACTGCCATGGAGATAAACTTGACGGGAAGGGGCATTATGCTCATGGGTTCAATCCGCTCCCTGCAAATTTTATGGACGTGGGAACGATTGCACAATTGCAGGAATCGTATCTCTTCTGGAGGATTGCAACAGGTGGTCCCGGACTTCCAAAAGAGGCAGCGCCGTGGCTGTCATCAATGCCTGTATGGCAGAACTTTTTAACAGAAGAGGAGATATGGAAGGTAATACTCTTCCTTTATGACTATACGGGTTATGTGCCGAGGAGTTGGGAAAAACATTAAAGACAGGTGATAGGTGATAGGCAATGGGCGATAGGTAATGCCCTAAAACCCCTTATAGCCTATAGCCCATTGCCTAGTGCCTAATTAAGATTAGAGAGGATTATAGAAAATGAAAGTTAAAAATATTGCACTACTTATACTGTTTGCCCTTTTCATTTCCTCTGCCGCCTTTGCAGCAGGTGATAAAGAAAATGGCAAGAAGATATATGAAAAAAAGTGCATCTGGTGCCACGGCAAAGATGGTGCAGGCAATGGTCCTGCTGCTGCCTTCCTAAATCCGCCTCCAAGGGATTTTACATCAGGTCTTTATAAATTCAAAACAACACCGTTTGATGAAATCCTTCCAAATGATGAGGATATATTCAGGATGATTGCAGACGGTATGCCTGACAGTTCAATGCCGGGATGGAAGGATATACTCAAAGAAAAAGAGATGTGGGACATCATTGCATACATAAAAACATTTGCAGGACTTGAAGGGAAACCAGCAAAGCAGATAGATTTTTCAAAGCAGGTTAAATCCTCAAAGGAAAGTATTGAAAGGGGCAAGAAATTATTTATAGACAGATGTGCAGAGTGTCATGGCGAAGAGGGCAGGGGAGATGGAGGGAAGAAATTAAAGGATGACTGGGATGCAAGGACATGGCCCAGAAACCTTACAAAGCCGTGGTCATTCAGGGTTAATAATGACCCCAAAAATATATTTGCCCGAATTACAACAGGTATACCCGGGACACAGATGCCGTCATTTGCAGACCCTGCAAGTAAGAAAAAACTTTCAGATGAAGAGAGATGGGATGTAGCAAACTATGCTGCCTCTCTGGCAGATGCTTCAAAGACAATAAAAGAAGGCAGTACAGTTGTTAAGGCAAAAAGGGTATCAGGCAGTTTGCCTGAAAAGGCTGATGACCCAAAATGGCAGGAGGCAGAGCCAACTAACTTTTATCTTATCTCACAGATTATAGGTAAGGAGAGGTTTTTTATGCCTTCTAATAACAGTATAAGGACAAGGGCATTTTATAATGATAAAGAGATCGCAATACTTCTTGAATGGGATGACAGGACAAAAAGTATTCCTGGTGATGAAAAGGCATTAGAGGTATCTCTTGATGGACAGGTATTTGAAGACAGTGTTTCTGTCCAGTTCCCTGTTACAATACCAGAGGAGATGGAAAAGCCTTATTTTGGTATGGGTGATGCTTCAAAGCCTGTGAATATCTGGCAGTGGAAGAGTGAGAAAAAAGATGCGCAGCAGACTGTAAGGCTGTTAAATGCCACTGGTTTTGAAAAGATAGAGGCAAGGGATGCAGGCAAGGCTGGTTTAAAGGCACAAGGTGTATATAATAAAGGCACATGGCGTGTTGTGATGAAGAGGTCTCTTGCAGGAGGAGAAAAGGGTAGGGACATACAGTTTGTAGAAGGTAAATTTATCCCGCTTGCATTTGCTGTATGGGACGGCACAAATGGAGAAAAGGGTTCAAAACACACAATGACAACATGGTACTGGTTATTCCTTAAGCCAGAGGCAGGTATATATGTGTATGCAATGCCTGCGTTTGTTGCTTTTTTTGTGTTGGGTATATGCATACTACTTGCCAGAAGCAGCCGTAGAAAAGGGTAAAAATCTATGAGTGACCCCAAAAAATACCTTGACCTCAAATTTATAAAAATAGTATCATTATAGATAATCTGAGACCTTTGAAAAATGACGAATTTGCGAGTTTTTCAAAGGTCTCAATATGTAATTTCAGGGGGGAATTTAAATATGAAAAACATAAGCAGACTGATATTAGTATTTATAGTAACATTTGTATTTACAGATATTGCATATTCTGGGGATAAAAGGGTAGCAAGTCTTTCAAGGGAAGATGCACATAAAAAGGCAATCACACATCAGACAAGAGGCAATGCCTTTGAAGATGAAGGTAAATTCAATGATGCAATAACAGAATATAAAGAGTCTTTAAAATATAGCCCTGATGATGTTAATACACTTTTTAACCTTGGTGTGGTCTACTTAAAGGCAAATAAGGCTAATGAGGCTGTAACAGCATTTGAAAGGATTGTCAAACTTGCTCCAAAAGATACAGAGGCATACAATCTTTTAGGTATTGCTTACAAGGGAAGCGGTAATGAAATAGGTGCCAAAAAGGCATGGGAAAAATCCCTTGCAATAGACCCGAATCAGGCACAGGTGAAAAAGATGATGCAGGATAGTGTGCAGAGCCAGCAGTAAAATCAAAGTGTGTTTTAGTTAAATAAATTATCCCCATAGCCGGCCAACTGGTTATGGGTATTTTTTTGTAACATACAAAGCGTCATAACTGTGCATACCTAAGTTGCTCATCAGCGTTGTGTATAATAAAAAAGAAGGATAGATTATGTTAGACGACTTAAAACCAGAAAAAGTCAACTGGCGGCATTATTTTGGCGGTCTGTCATTTATAATGCTCATGCTCCAGTTGATAAGCGGCATCTTTCTTATATTCTTTTATGAGCCATCCCTAAGTGATGCCTATAAAACAATTCAAAAAATATCAAATAAGGTTTATGGCGGAGGGCTGCTCCGCAATCTCCACAGATGGATACCTGCTCTCTTATTTATTGTAGTAACAGTACATACAACAAGATGTTTTATCAGAAAGGACTTTTCAAACCAGCAGAAGCGGGTTTTATGGATGACGGGCGTTTTACTCCTACTCCCCATTTTTCTTCTTGTAGCCACAGGACTGATACTGCCGTGGGAATGGAAAGGCTATTGGTTTATGGAGATGGTTACGAACTACTTTGCAACTGTTCCAGTAATAGGCAGTGTGTTGAAAACATTTTTTATGGATACATACACCATCCCAAGATACTATGCGCTGCATATACTTGTATTTCCGCTGATTACATTTATCCTTGTTGATTATCATCTGCTTGCCAAGTTAAGAAAAAGAGGGATATTCAAATATCTTTTGAGACATATAATAATTGTCATTCCATTCCTGCTCATTTTGTTTTATCTTGCCATAACAATACAGATTCCCTCAAATGACCCAATAGATGTGCCGCTGCCGCTGGAGGGGGCTGGCATTATTGCGCCCGAATGGTATTTTCTGATAATGCTCCTCCCATTTATGTATATCAAAAGCAGTTTCTGGCTCTTTATCATTGCCATATTTGCGCCGCTCGTTGTGCTTTTTGCTATTGCATTTATGCCGTATTATTTAAAGGGTAAGGAAGAAGATAACGAAGAAGAATCAAATAAAGAGAAGCACCCTCATCACAGGGCAACAGGTATAAGACTTTTGTGGCATAAAATTATGAGGGATAGTTATTGGAAAAAGATTGCAGCAGGTGTTGTTGTTACTGTGATAACATTTATAGTTATTGGTTTGCTTTATCTTGGGAGTTGGAATTCCCCGACACTTGGCTGTAATTCCTGCCATAATATATCAAAGGGTCAGAGAATCGGCATACCTCCTGATTTTTTTAAAGACCGCTCAAAACTCCCGCTGTTAGATGATAATGAATGGATGCTCAGGCATTGGTATTATCCAAACGAGGTTTGGTAGTATGGCAAAACATAAGGTTATATTTGCAGCAGCGTTTGCTGTCATTGTTTTTGTTGGCTCGTATCTGTTTTTTTTAGAAGATGATAAGAAGGGTGTAGTTGTTTTTGTTGAGGCATATATAAATGCAGTAAAAAATGAGGATTTTAAAACTGCTTATAATCTGAATGCTGCATCTCAAAAGAGGAGTTTATTTGTGCTTAAAGGCACTGACTCAAATAAAGATGAGATACTAAAACAGATATACGAGGAGCAGAAGACAATATTTGTTTCTGTTCAAAACAGGTTTGTTCCCAATGCACTCTGGACAGAAAAGGCGCTTTTTATCAAAGGTATGAAATACAAGATAAATAAGGTTACAATGGGACTTGATGTTGATAACCCCACTGCATTTTATAGAAAACGGATAAATGCTGCTGCTGACATAGAGGCTGAATATAATAACAAAGAGACTGCACCTGTTTTTGAGGGCGGCAGTATTAAAAAAACAGACATGATTGTAAAGATGGTGCATAGTAAGAATATTGGTAAGACACTGAAATCTATGAGCGGTATTGAAGATGATAAGTGGCTTTTTAAAGGTGTTGCAATAAAATATGGTAGTATTGTATATTGGTAAAACTTCTTCTCAAACAATAAAATAGGAGGGTAATAGATTATGGGACTAAAAGATTTTTTGTTTACATCAGAATCAGTTACAGAAGGGCACCCTGACAAGGTTGCCGACCAGATTTCTGATTCAGTGCTTGATGCCTTATTAAAAGAAGACCCAAAAAGCAGGGTTGCATGCGAAACCCTTGTTACAACAGGACTTGCGCTTATAGCAGGCGAGATAACAACAACTGCAAGGGTTGACTATCCACAGGTAGTCAGGAATACAATACGGGAGATAGGTTATACAGATGCAGGAGCAGGTTTTGATGCAGACACCTGCGCTGTCATGGTAACACTTGACAGACAGTCCCCTGATATCTCAATGGGTGTTGATGCTGGTGAGAGTAAAGAGCAGGGCGCAGGGGACCAGGGGCTTATGTTTGGTTACGCCTGCAACCACACACCTGAACTTATGCCTATGCCAATACTCTATGCCCATAAACTTACTCATCGTCTTGCAGAGACTAGAAAGAAGGGGATATTAAAATTTCTAAGACCTGACGGTAAGTCTCAGGTTACAATACAGTATGAAAATAACAGACCAAAGATGGTTGATACAGTTGTTATCTCAACCCAGCATACACCGGATGTGGACAATAAGACGATAAGAGAGGCTGTTATAGAAGAGGTCATAAAAAAGGTCATCTCATCAGAGTTTATTGATAAAAATACAAAATATCACATAAACCCTACAGGGAGGTTTGTTGTCGGTGGTCCACAGGGCGACTGCGGTCTGACAGGCAGAAAAATCATTGTTGACACAGTGTGAGGTGCAGGTGGCATATGCAATAGGTGTTGCAGAGCCTGTCTCAATGATGGTTGATACATTTGGTACGGAAAAGGTTGACCCTCAAAAGATAGTAAAGGCTGTGCGGGAAAACTTCAAAATGAAGCCGGCAGATATTATAAAGACGCTTGATTTATTAAGACCGATATACAGAAAGACCGCTGCATACGGACACTTTGGCAGAAATGAACCTGAGTTTACATGGGAAAGGACAGATAAGGCAGAGGCATTGAAAAATAGTGTAAAATGAAAAAATAAAAAATAAAAATTACAAATTAAAATATAAAAATAAAGCACCTTCCTGCCTGTCCCGTCTGGACGGCAGACAGGAATTTTGACTTTTGATTTTTAACTTTTAAATTTATTCTGGGAGGCTTAATGAATCATCATGTAAAAGACATTAGTTTGGCAAAGAAAGGTAAACTGCGGATTGAATGGGCTGAAAAGGACATGCCGGTTTTGAGGCTCATAAAAAAGAGGTTTGAAAAGGAAAAGCCGTTAAAAGGCGTAAGGCTTGGGACTTGCCTTCATGTTACAACAGAGACTGCAAACCTTGCAATTACATTAAAGGCAGGCGGCGCTGATGTTTATCTGTGCGCATCAAACCCGCTTTCAACGCAGGATGATGTTGCAGCATCGCTTGTCAAGGATTTTAATATACCCACATTTGCAATAAAGGGCGAGGACAATAAGACATACTACAGCCATATAAATGCAGTCCTTGATAAAAAGCCGAATATCACAATGGATGACGGCGCTGATTTGGTTGCAGCAATCCACGGCGAGAGAAAGGATTTAATAAAAAATATTTTAGGCTCTACAGAGGAAACAACAACAGGCGTGATAAGATTAAAAAGCATGGCAGCCAACAAGGTCTTGATGTTCCCTGTCATTGCAGTGAATGATGCACAGACAAAGCACTTTTTTGACAACAGATACGGCACAGGACAGTCAACAATAGACGGCATTATAAGGGCTACAAATAAACTCCTTGCAGGCTCAGTATTTGTTATATGCGGCTACGGCTGGTGCGGCAAAGGTCTTGCAATGCGCGCAAAAGGCATGGGCGCTGATGTTGTTGTTACAGAGATAGACCCGATAAAAGGCATAGAGGCTGTAATGGACGGCTTCAGGGTAATGCCTGTTGCTGATGCGGCAAAGATAGGAGATGTATTCTGCACAGTAACAGGAAATTTGAATGTAATAAGAAAAGAGCATTTTAAGAATATGAAAGACGGCGCAATAGTCTCAAATTCAGGGCATTTCAATGTTGAACTTGATATTGACGGCTTAAAATCAATAAGCAAGGGAAGAAGGATTGTCAGGGATTTTGTTGAAGAGTATCGTCTGAAAAATGGCAAGAGGGTATTTCTGCTTGCTGACGGAAGGCTTGTAAACCTTGCATCAGCAGAGGGTCATCCGCCGAGTGTTATGGACATGAGTTTTGCAAATCAGGCGCTTGCAGCAGAATACCTTGTTAAAAATTACAAGAAACTTGATAAAAAGGTCTATGTTGTGCCGCAGAATATAGACAAAGAGATCGCAAGGCTGAAACTCGCATCAATGGGGCAAAAGATAGATGTATTGACTTCAGAACAGAAAAAATACCTCGCATCATGGGAAATGGGGACATAGAATATATATCAAAGATAAAAGATTAAAAATCAAAATGATAAATTAAAATTTAAAAATATAAAATACCTTAACTTTGACTTTTGCTATTTGATTTTTGAATTTATAGGTGGTTTTGATATGTCTTTACTGGTATTATCTAATTCGCTGCAGTCTTATATCGTTCAGATAAACAGATTCCCTCTGCTTTCAAAGGACGAGGAATTTGAACTCGCTGTCAGGTTAAATCAATACAATGACCTTGATGCAGCGCATAAACTTATAACAGCAAACCTGAGGTTTGTTGTAAAGGTTGCGATGGAATACAGGAACTATGGCTGCAGGCTTGCTGACATTGTTCAAGAAGGCAACATAGGTCTTATGAAGGCTGTAAAGAGGTTTGACTATCATAAAGGTATCAGGCTTATTACATATGCTGTCTGGTGGATAAGGGCGCAGATACAGGCATTCATCCTGAAATCATGGAGTCTGGTCAGCCGCAATGCAAAGGAGTTGAAGAGGAAATTGTTTTATAGATTTACAGAAAGCAGAAATAAAATTATAGAATTGGATAATAGTAATAAGTCATTTGACAGCATGTATGCAAAGCTGAATAAAGACCTTTCTCTTGATGAATATATAGGTGATGATGCGATAACCCACATTGATATGCTTCGTGATAATTCTCCAAATCAGGAAGAGGTATTACTGGCATTAGAGGAGGGCAGGATAAATAAAGAACAAACAGAATATGCTATGGCGGTCTTGAATGAAAAAGAGAGGTTTGTGATAGAAAACAGGATTATGTCTGATATACCCCTTACGCTTCAGGAGATTGGTGATAAACTTGGTATAACACGGGAAAGGGTGCGACAGATAGAGGAGTTTGCTTTAAAGAAATTAAGGAAAAAATTACAGCAGAAATCTCTGCCTGTAGTAAGTCATGGAATTTGATTAAAAAGATATGGTGGAGGGTAGGGGGATCGAACCCCTGACCTTCGCATTGCGAACGCGACGCTCTCCCAACTGAGCTAACCCCCCATCACGAACTTCCTCTAATTGTAAATCAGACTGGCTCCCACAAACCCTGTTCCGCCTGTTAAGAGTATCATCTTGTTATTAGCCTATATTATGGAGTATGCCCTTGACTACTTCCTTTAGTTCCCGCATGTCTGGTGATTTTACTATGTATGCGTCTGATGCCCATGTTCCAAAATCCTGCTTGTAATGGTGATATGCTGTTGCAATTATTACAGGCACAGACTTCCACCTCTCTTTAATGTGTCTTAGAACCTCTATACCATCCATTCCGGGCATCTTTATATCCAGAATCACAAGATTATAATCATCCAGTTCCAGTTTTTTTAAAGCCTCCTCACCTGAGGAGGCAACCTGCACCTCAAGTCCTTCTTCTTCCAGTTCTTCTTTGTAAAGGAGTCTTATCCCTTCTTCATCATCAACAACAAGGACCTTTTTTTTCATATACCCCCCTTTTTTGATGCAGGAAGTTTAACTATAAATGTAACGCCCTTCCCTATGTTATTCGCAACATCAATCCTGCCCTTATGATTGGCAATTACATTATGGGCTATTGCAAGCCCGAGTCCTGTGCCCTCAGGTTTTGTTGTAAAAAATGGGTTGAATATATTGCCTATAATATCAGGTTCTATGCCGCCGCCTGTGTCAGATACCTCTACTGTTATCCATGGGGCGAGATAATAGGTTTTTAAGGTAAGTGTGCCGCCTTTTTTCATTGACTGTATAGCATTTGTAAAGAGATTGCTAAAAACCATACTTAATTGTTCTTTATCAACATTAACATCAGATATGCCACTTTTAAGGTCTTTGACAATCTTTATTTTGTTTCTGTTTAATTCATCCTCAAAAAATACAAGGCAGTCATTTAAGATACTGTTTATGTCCTCATCCATTGTTTCAAATGCCTTTTGTGTTGAAAAATGCAGGATTCCATCAAAGACCTTTTCAACCCGTTTTGATTCCTTCACTATCATGTCAACATAACCTTTTAACGGAGAATCCTTTGAAAACTGTTGGGAAAGCCTTTTCGCAAAACCACCTATAGACATAAGAGGATTTTTTATGCTGTGGGCAAGGGTTGCTGCCATTTCACCCAATGCAATAAGTTTTTCTGCATGGATAAGTTTTGTCTGCATAGACATCATCTGTGCATTTGTTGTCATAAGATGTGAGATGCACCTCTGCGTTTTAATCGTCATTGCCAGTTGAAGGGTTATCACCGAAAGCAGTTTTTTTCTTCTGGACGAAAGTATCTTTTTCTTCTTGTTTTTCAGGTAGAGTGTGCCGTAATTGTCTGTATCATCTTTTATAGGGCAGACTACAGCAGTTTCAAATCCCGTTAACCCGCTGTCAGAAAAGCCACGCCAACCTGTTTTTCTTGATGTATTTACCATCTGCGGATTATCTCCTTTTATGGCAAGCCATGGCGCCCCTTCCCCATCATGATATACTTGAACGATGCTGTCTTTATTGCCAGATATTGCAGAGAGGTTAAACACCCTCTTTTCCTCGTCAAATGTATATATCGCACACTGGTCAAAGGAAAAATACCGAGAGATTATTATGGCAACTGAATTAAGTTTTACATCAAGTGACTCAGATGAATCAGTGAGTTCTATTATCTCTTCAAGCAGTTCGTAGCCCATAGTTAAAAGACAGTCATAAGTCAGGAGGAAAGAAAAAATTATTCTTCAACTTCTGACTTTTGACTCCTGACTCCTGACTTTACTTTACACCTTCGCCTCTCTTAAAAATTTTGCAGCCTCTTCCGGTGGGGTAGGATTGATATAAAAACCTGAGCCCCATTCAAAGCCTGCAGTTTTTAATAAGGTTGGCATTATTTCAAAGTGCCAGTGGTAATGATGATTATCACCATTGCGGAGCGGAGATGTATGCAGAATGAAATTATAAGGAGGATTATTAAGCACCTTGTTCACCCTTTTCAGGACTTCTGAAAAAAGCCGTGCTAGATTTTCGTACTGATGTTTCTGTGCATTCTCAAAGTATGACTCATGTTTTTTGGGGAGTACCCATATCTCAAAAGGCGCCTTTGGTGCATAAGGTGTGATTGCTATAAAATCTTTATTTTCTACAACAATCCGTGTCCCCTGCATTATCTCCTGTCTTATGATATCGCAAAAGACACATCTTTCTTTATAGTTGTAATACTCAAGGGAGCCGTCAAGTTCCTCTAAAACCCTTTTGGGTATAATTGGCAAGGCTATTAGTTGTGAATGGGTATGCTCAAGTGTTGCACCTGCGGTTTCACCATGGTTTTTAAAGATAAGGACATATCTGAGTCTTGTATCCCTTTTTAAATCTATAATCCTGTCTCTGTATGCCCATAGAACATCCTCAAACTGCTTATCAGACATTGTGGCTAATGTATCATCATGGTCTTGGGATTCAATAATTACCTCATGGGCACCGATGCCGTTCATTTTGTCATAAACACCCTCTCCCTCTCTATTTAAGTCACCCTCTATCCGTAAGGCAGGATATTTGTTTGGGACAACCCGGAGTGTCCAGCCAGAACTGTTTGGTGCAGACTTATCAGGTCTGTATGCCATAACCTCCTTTGGAGTTTTATCTTCATTGCCGCTGCAAAATGGACAAAACCCGCCCTTTGGAGGGGGATACTGGACGATAAAATCTGCAGGTCTTTTCCCCCTCTCAGTGGATATAATTACCCACCTTCCAATAATCGGATCCTTGCGAAGTTCAGGCATCTTTTACCCCGTTAGAAAGCCTCGTGTGAGCCCTCCCGTTAGAAAGTCAAAGATTTTCTAACGGGGTTTACCCCACATAGTTTATAACTTTCGTCTTTCCTGTTCCTCTTCTTCTTTTTCTTTTTTGCATTCAATGCAGTATGTGGTAACAGGTCTTGCCTCAAGCCTTTTTTCTGAAATCTCACCACCGCATATTTCACAGACACCAAAAGCCCCGTTATCTATCCTTTCCAGGGCATCTTTAATCTTGGCAATCAACCTCCTTTCCCTGTCCTTTACCCTTAATAGGAAGTTCCTCTCAGTCTCATGGGATGCCCTGTCTGTAGGGTCTGCAAAGTGCTCCTCTTTGGAATCACTCATAGTTACAACAGTCTTGTCAGCCTCTGAAAGCAGTTCTTCCAAATTTTTATTTAATATTATCCTGAAATATTCCAATCTCTCTTTTTTCATGTGTTCCTCTTTTCCTTCAGCCTTCAGCAGCAAAAAGCATGCTTTTTGCCCTTAAGCCTTTTCTTACATATGTCCCGCTTCTGCCGCCGCTCTTCTTCAGCAATACTATATCAGATATTTTCATTCCTTTATCTGCTGCCTTACACATATCATATATTGTTAGTGCTGCAACTGTAACTGCTGTCAGTGCCTCCATTTCAACCCCTGTCTTACCTGATAATTTTACAGATGCAGTTATGTCTATCCTGTTTTTATCTTTTACGATATCAAAGGCAATATCAATAGATGTTAATGGCAAAGGATGACAAAGTGGTATTAGTTCATCTGTTTTTTTTGCAGCCAAGATCCCGGCAATCCTTGCCACACCAAGCACATCTCCCTTTTTCATTTCATTTGCAAGCACTTTTTTTAGGGTTTCTTTTTGCATATAAATACTTGCCGTGGCGACAGCCTCACGGGTGGTAGCGGGCTTATCTGTCACATCAACCATCTTTGCCTTGCCAGTTTTATCTATGTGAGTGAGTTTAGACATAAAAAATATATCAAATATCAAAATTAAAAAATCAAAATGACAAATTAAAATTTAAAAATATAAAAATAAATTTCCTTAATTTTGACTTTTGATATTTGATTTTTGATTTTAATTCAACTGCACTATCTCGCCATTTTTAATAGTTAATATAAATAACTCTTTTAATGCCTCCCCTTCTGCGTTAAAGGAGGTAGTGCCTGCAGCGCCTTTTAAATTGCTAATTTTACCCAGCCCTCTTTTAATATCTTCCCTTTTTAAATTTCCTTCCTTCAGGAGATTTAAAATTATGCTGGCTGCATCAAATGCCTCTGCCCCAAGTATCCCGGGCTGGATGCCGTATGTTTCGTAAAATCTATTGGTAAAGGTCTTTACCTCGTGCTGCTGACTATCCAGAAAAAAGCCGTCCACAAATACAGAATCCTCAACATATTTACCGCTCATTTCAATAAGTTTTTTGGAATTCCAGCCGTTAGAGCCGAGTAATTTTATGCCCTTTATATTAAAATATGCAAGATGCGATACAATCAGTGAGACTGTATCAAAATAATCAGGTATATACAAGGCATCAATTGAAACCGTTGGTTCAAAAGTCTTTATGGTCCGTCTCCCTTCCTTTTTTTCTGTTTCCTTAATCTTAAAGAGTTTTCTTATCTCGCGGCTAAAATCAGTTTGACCATCACTATACACTTCCTCTGTTAAAACATTCGCATTATGTATTTTAATCTCATCTTTAAACGGTGCTGCAAGTCCCCTGCCATAAGGGTTGTCAGGATATAAAATGGCAATCCGTTTAAGTTTTAGTGTATTTACAGCGTATCGGGCTATCAGCCTTGCCTGTAAAGACTGTGTCATAAAATTTCTAAACACATAATCCCCTATTTGAGGCAGTCCCTCTCTCTGTGAAAGTGTAATAATCGGAATCTTTAATTCCTGCGCCTTTTTTGCTGCCTCAAATGCAGTGATACTGATCAGCGGTCCAATTATTGCCGCAACCCCCTCATCTTCTGCCAATTCCCTGACTGCATTTGATGCTGCAACAGCATTATCCATAGAATCCTTTATTATTATCTCAATCCTGCTGTTCGGTATTTCTTTGGCATTTATCCTTTGCTCCGCACTTTTGAATATCTCTGCTGCAAGCAGAACCCCTTTTAATGCCTCTTCACCGAAATCTGCAAATCTCCCGCTTAAAGGAAGTATTACACCGATTGCATACCTATCTTTTTTAACTCCTTCCTGTGCATTGGCAAAAACAACCAAAGATGCAAGATGCAGGACGCAAAAAGCAACTAACACAGTAAATAAAAATCTGAAATTTGAAATTTTCATCTATCCAAAAATCTCTCTGACCTTATCAAAGAAGGTCTTGCTCATTGGGGTTGAGTCTTCTCCGCCTATCCTTGAAAACTCTTCCAGAAGTTCTTTCTGCCGTTGTGTCAACTTTGTTGGCACTTCAACATTTATGATGACATTCATATCACCCCTTCTCCCTGTGTGCAGGGATGCGATTCCCTTTCCTTTCAGACGAAATACCTTACCTGATTGTGTTCCAGTCGGAATCTTTAACTTAATCTTGCCTTCAAGGGACGGAACATCTATCTCTGTCCCAAGTGCAGCCTGATGAAATCTAATAGGCACATTGCAGATGATATCATCATTTTGGCGGGTGAATATAGGGTGAGGCTTGACATTGATTATAATATACAAATCACCGTGACTGCCTCCGTGCAATCCCGCCTCACCTTCACCTGAAAGACGAAGTTTTGTCCCTGTTTCAACACCTGCAGGTATCTTTATTGATAAGGAGTGATTGATTCTGATTCTGCCGCTTCCCCTGCATTCTATACACGGCTCTTTTATTATCATGCCCTCGCCTCTGCATGCAGAGCACGGTTTGGAAATGCTGAAAAACCCCTGCTGGAATCTTACCTGTCCCCTGCCGCCGCAGGTAGGGCATGCGGTAGGGCTGGTTCCTGGTTTTGCACCGATTCCGCTGCATACCCCGCACTTTGCCTGCCTTGGTATCTTTATCTTTTTTTCTGTGCCGAATGCTGCCTCTTCAAATGTAATTTCAATATCATATTTAAGGTCGCTGCCATTCTGTCCTCTTTGCCTCTTTTGTCTGCCAGCGCCAAAAAATCCGCCAAAGACATCACCAAAGATATCCTGAAAATCTACACCGAATCCAGCATCAGATACATCCCTGTATCCGCCTGCACCTGCAAAACCGAACCTGTCATAGTTTGCCCGTTTATCTCCATCCCGCAGGACTTCATATGCCTCATTGATTTCCTTAAACCTTTCTTCAGATTCTTTATTGCCATGGTTTTTATCAGGATGATACTGATGTGCGAGTCTGCGGAACGCCCTTTTTATATCCTCGTCAGTAGCGCTGCGGTCAAGCCCCAATATTTCGTAATAGTCCCTTTTCATAACTTACACACCATCAGATTTTTTATTTACAACAACCATTGCGGGTCTCAGGAGTCTTTCTTTTAAAAAATAGCCTTTCTGATACTCTTTAATAACTATGCCGAAATCGTGGTCTTTGCTTTCTTCCTGATTTATAGCCTCATGTTTGCATGGGTCAAATCTTTCTCCAACTGAAGAAATCTGCTCAAGACCGAACTTTTTTAATATCACAAGAAATTGGTCAAGTGTAAGTTTGACCCCGTCTCTCAATGCATTAAAATCAGCATCTGCATTTATGTGTTCCAATGCCCTTTCAAGATTATCCACAACAACTATTAACTCTTTTATCAGCCGTTCATTTGCAAAGGTTATTAAATCTTCCTTTTCTCTATCTGTCCTTTTTCTGTAGTTGTTAAGGTCAGCGGATGACAGTAAAAACCTCTTGTAATTTTCTTCACACTCCCTTGTCTTTTCATCCAAGACACATTTTATCTGGTCTATCTCTTTCTGAAGCAGTGTTATGGCATCCTCTTTTTTTTCAGCCCCTTCTGCTAATTCCATGTGTTCTGCATCAGCACCTTCCTGTACTGATTCTATACTTGTAAATTTCTGCTCCTTATCATCCATACTATTGATTCCCCTCCCTATCCTTCATGGTTTTACTTAAAAGTTTTGCAGTATAATCAACTATGGGAATAATCCTAGAGTAATCCATCCTTATAGGTCCTGCAATTCCAACTGTGCACCTGCAATTGTCATTACCGTAAGGTGCAGTAACAAGACCCAGTCCATTTATCTCTTTATATTCATTATCAGAGCCTATGAATATCTGCATACAGTTTGATTCTATTGCCCTGTCCAGAAACCTTACAACGATGCCTTTTTTCTCAAATGCCTTAAATATCTCCTTTATTCTCTCAACATCTTTCACAAATTCAGGCTGATTCAATATATTTATTCTGCCGTCCATATATATATCAGCATCACAATCGCCTTTCACGACAGTATCGTTTATCATAAGAACCTTTTTCATTAGTTTATCATACAACCTTTTTTCTCTCCTCATTTCACTTAATACCACTTCCCTTAATTCACGCAGTGTGCGGCCGGCAGTAATGTTATTCAGATACTCTGACATTTGCACAAGTTCCTGCTGTGAGATTTTATTATCTATCTGCATAATCTTTGTCTGTACGATGCCAGCATCTGAAACGAGTATAACCATTATCTGTCTGATATTTATCTTAATAAATTCCAGATGATGGATTTTAATGCTGTCAAATCTGGGTGCAAGAACAATTCCCATGCAAGTTGATAATGCTGATAAGAGGAGTGAAGTTTCCTTCATTATAGATTCCATGTTACCTGTTGTCCTGTATATATCATTTATCATCTTCTTCTCATGAAGCGGAAGACTCTTTGCCTTCATTATGCTAGCAATGTATCGCATAAAGGCACTGGCTGTTGGTATCCTGCCTGCAGATTTATGAGGCTGTTTCAGATATCCCATGTCTTCAAGATATGCCATAATATTTCTTATAGTTGCAGGGCATAGAGTGCCGTTGAATCTGGCTGACACAGCACCTGAACTTACTGGTTCTGCTGTCTTCACATAGTCCAGAATAATGGCATGGAGAATTGCACTGTTTCGTTCTGATAATACTTCCATACGATTGGCACTTAAAGATGATAACTGCTAATTATAAAATACCAATGAGATTAAATATTGTCAAGGAAAGAGAAAGATTTGCGCCCTCTTTTCAATCTGCGTGCAGATGCCCCTGAGCATATTCACCTCTTTGTGCATAAGAGATGTTCTGCCGAAAAGCCGTTTGAACGATCTCATTATCAATTCTAAAAGATATTCGCCGCCTTTTTCTCCATAGCCAAGTTTTCGCAAGGTTTTTTCAAGGTGGATGTACATGCTGCTTATCTCCTCCATATTGGCAAGTCTGACAGGCTGACCCTTTTCCTCATTGGTTGTCTTAAACAGTTCATAGCATATCAATAACACAGCATGGGAAAGGTTGATTGATGGATATGACTTACTGGCAGGGATTTCAACTATATTTGAGCAGAGTTCTATATCTTCGTTAGAAAGCCCTTTGTCTTCTCTGCCGAAAAGGATTGATACCTTATTTTTTTGTGCTGCCCGAATTATCTGGGGCATGACATCATGAAAGGTCATGAGGGGATACCTGAGCCTGCCTTTTCTTCTTGTTGTGCCTATGACTAAAGAGGAGTCTAAAATTGCATTATCAAGATTTGAAAATACCTTTGCACCAAGAAGGACATCATCTGCCTTGCATGCCATTTTATATGCTTCGTCATTTTTATAATCTGTGGGATTTATGAGGACAAGGTTTTTTAGACCTGTATTCTTCATTGCCCTGGCAACAGAACCTATGTTGCCAGCACCCTGCGGTTCAACAAGGACGATGTTTATATTCTGGAAGGATTTATGCTCCAGAGGTAGAAAAATTAAGGGTTATAAATTATGAATTGTAAACTTAATTCCTAATTTATAATTGCATTACCCTTCTGTCTTATAATTCGGCGCCTCTTTTGTTATGGTTACATCGTGGACATGGCTCTCCCTTAGTCCTGATACTGTAATCTTAACAAACCTTGTGCTTTTCTGTAAATCCTTTATTGTCCTGCATCCGCAGTAGCCCATGCCTGATTTCAGGCCGCCTATGAGTTGATGTATACTTGAGGAAAGCGGTCCCTTGTAAGTTACTCTGCCCTCTATGCCTTCTGGCACAAATTTTAATTCACTTTCAACATCATCCTGAAAATATCTGTCCTTGCTCCCTTTCTTCATTGCCTCTATAGAACCCATGCCTCTGTATAACTTGTATGTCCTGCCTTGATAAAGGACTGTTTCACCGGGGGATTCCTCTGTGCCTGCAAAAAGTCCGCCGAGCATAACTGAATCAGCGCCTGCTGAAATTGCCTTTGTAATATCGCCTGAAAATTTTATGCCTCCGTCTGCTATCACAGGGATATTATATTTTTTTGCTGCCTTAACACCATCTATTATAGCGGTAATCTGCGGAACGCCTACGCCTGTTACAACCCTTGTAGTGCATATTGAACCCGGACCAACGCCTACCTTTACGGCATCCACTCCTGCCTTTATAAGTGCAAGCACACCCTCTTTTGTAGCCACATTACCTGCAATGAGCTGGCATTTAAAATTCTTTTTTATTGCCTTGACAGATTCTATGACGCCCTTTGAATGTCCGTGTGCTGTATCCACAACAATTATATCTGCACCTGCATTTAAAAGGGCGTCCACCCTTGCATCCCTGTCAAAGGAAACACCAACTGCCGCACCTGCCATCAGCCTGCCAAGTTTATCCTTGCATGAATTCGGATACCTTTCCCGTTTTTCAATATCCTTTATGGTTATAAGACCGCATAGACTATTCTGTTTATCAACAAGTGGAAGTTTTTCTATCCTGTGCTTGTGAAGTATCTCTTTTGCCTTTTCATGGGTTATGCCGCATGGAGCAGTAATAACTTCTTTTGTCATAACTTCTTTAATCTTTTTATCCAGATTTTCCTCAAACCTCAAATCCCTGTTTGTGAGTATGCCAACGAGTCTTGTGCCAATTACTATAGGAAGCCCTGATATTTGATTTTCTTTCATAATCTTCAGGGCATCCTTAAGCCTTTGTTCAGGTGACATTGTAAGCGGATTTAATATAATACCGCTCTCAAACTTTTTTACCTTCAGGACCTCTGCTGCCTGTTCTTCCACAGTAAAATTTTTATGTATTATTCCAATGCCGCCTTCCTGTGCCATTGCAATCGCCATCTTTGATTCTGTAACCGTATCCATTGCGGCGCTTATAAGCGGGATATTCAACTTTATATTATTTGTCAGTCTTGTTGATATATCCGCATCCTTTGGAAGGATATGTGAATACCTTGGCATAAGCATCACATCATCAAATGTGAGACCTTTCCCCGCTTGAAACCTGCGGGGACGAGTTTTAAAATTGTTGTTTGGCACGGTAAACCTCCTGTATATTTTTTATCCTCTGTCAATAATGTATCCCTTGTCTCTATTAAATCATCTGTAATGACAATCTCAACTAATGTCGCATCTGCATCATAACCATTATTAACGAGTTCTCTGATGGCTCAATTGATTTAAAAACCAATCAGACCAATGAACCCAATAAAACTTAAATGTAGTATATTGGAAAAGCACCATGTTTGTCAATATTGCCAGATGTATTATAGTTTGTGCCGGGGCATTTGTTGACGGACTTCTTGAAAAGGAGTATAAGGATATAGGGAAGGAATTTATCTGGCAGTGGTTCTTTCCAGCCAAGACATTGACGCTTGTCCCTGAGGCGGGTGAATATAGGAGGTATCATCTCCGGTGAACGGTTCTGAGTTTTGACTTGATGAGGAATATTTATAATGCAAAAGATTTCTGTTACCATCATAGCCCTCAATGAAGAAGAAAATATCCGTGCATGCCTTGAAAGCGTGAAATGGGCTGATGAAATCCTTGTTTCAGATTCAGGGAGCAGTGACAGGACTGTTGCAATTTGCAAAGAATATGGCTCACAGGTCTTTATTGATTCATGGTATGGATTTGGTAAGCAGAAAAACCTGATTGCGGGCAGGGCAAAAAACAGATGGATTTTAAACATTGATGCAGATGAGCGGGTAACAGATGGTTTGAAAGCAGAAATAGAACAGGTGTTGACTGCAAATGATTGCGAGGGTTATTATATTCCTAGAAAGAACTTTTTTGGGAATAAATGGATAAGATACTGCGGTTGGTATCCTGACTATAATTTAAGGCTTTACAGAAAAGATAAAGGGGTTTTTAATGAAAGGGCTGTGCATGAGGCTGTTCAGATTAATGGCAAAATCAGTTATCTCAAAAACCATCTAGAACATTATACATACAGGGATATAAGCGATTACCTGAAAAGGATGGACAGGTATTCAACCCTTGCAGCAGAGGAGATGTTTAAAAAAGGCAGGCAGATAGGTCTATTAGGTCTTGTTCTAAAACCATGCCTTACATTTTTAAAGATATATTTTTTTAAGAGAGGGTTTCTAGAAGGGTATACAGGGCTTGTTTTATCAGGGCTTTATGCCAGTTATACCCTATCCAAGTATGCGAAATTGAGGGAGATGCAAAATGGTATGTCCACTGAAAAAGAACAAGGCAGATAAAAATACACATGGCAGGATTATTTCACATGGACAGATGAAGATAAGTGGGAGGTTTTTTAAGTGGCACCTCCTGAAGCGGTGGTGAAATAAATGCCAACCATACTTCATACAGAGTCCTCCACAGGATGGGGAGGACAGGAGATAAGGATATTACAGGAATCTATCGGGATGATTAAAAAGGGATACCGTGTAATAATTGCAGCGCCTGAGCAAAGTAATATCTTTAAAAGGGCTAATGATATAAACATTCAAGTCTTTCCTATTCAATTTCAAAAAAAGAATCCAATGTCATTTATAAAAATATTATCCCTTGTCAATAATGAAGATGTTGATATAGTCAATACGCATAGTTCATCAGACAGCTGGGTTGCAACAATTGCAGCAAAGCTCTCAAAAGTTAAACCTAAAATAATCAGGACAAGGCATCTTTCAACACCGATAAGCAGGTTTTATTTCAGCCGTTTGATATATAACCAGTTGCCTGATACAATAATAACAACAGGTGAAGAGATAAGGCAGAAGATGATAATGGATAATGGATATGATGCAAGTAAGATTTTTTCTATACCTACAGGAATAGATTTAGATATATTCCATATAGAGAAAGTTAAACCTGCTATACAAAATAATGGTTACTCTGTTGGAATGGTGGGTGTTTTGAGAAGTTGGAAGGGACACAAGTATTTTATAGAAGCAATTCCATTAATACTTGAAGAGATTCCTGATGTTTCTTTTTATATTGTTGGCGATGGCCCGCAATTTCAGAATATAAAAAGCATGATAGAAAAACTAGGGCTCACAGGTAAAGTTTTTATGCTGGGGCATAGAGAAGATGTGCCTGAAATAATTGCATCCCTTGATGTTCTGGTGCACCCCTCATATGCCAATGAAGGTGTTCCACAGACCATCCTCCAGGCAATGGCAATGCAAAGACCTGTTATAGCCTCTGATTCCGGGGCTATTAAGGAAGTGGTTATTGATAAAAAGACAGGCTTCCTAATAGAGATTAAAAGCCCTGAACAAATTGCAGAAAAGGTTATAGAGTTTTATAGAAAACCTGAACTAATAGGAGAATTTGGGAAAGAGGGAAGAAGGTTTGTGGAAGAAAACTGTTCTTTTGAGAAAATGCTCAATAAAATAGAAGCCGTTTATAAAAGGCTCTTGAGCAATGCATGAATTTAAAGATATAAAAAAGATCCTTGTTATCAAACTCCGTCATATAGGAGATGTTCTCCTTTCTGTTCCTGTTTTCAGGACTTTGCGGGGGACATTTCCTGATGCCCATATATCTGTCCTTGTAAATGCCGGCACAGAAGATGTGCTAAATGGCAATCCCCTCATTGATGAGATAATCTCCTTTGACAGAAAAATAAAGGATATGCATCCACCAAAGAAATATCTTAATGAATTATTGTTCTTAAATGGAATACGTTCAAAGAGGTTTAACATGATTGTTGACCTTAATGGCGGCGACAGACCTGCCATCATATCCTTTTTGTCAGGGGCAAGATACAGGCTTGGCAATAGTCCTGTTTACAGCGGGTTCTGGAGAAAATACCTCTATACCCATCTCGCAGAAAGAGATTTACTTAAACACACTATCTTGCAGAACCTGGATGTTATAAAAGAATTCGGAAAAAAAAAAAAAAAACCTATAGTTGATATCTTCATTCCTGAAGACGCACAGAAATTTGCAGAGAAAGTATTTGCCGGATACGGCATAAAAGAATCTGATACAGTTGTCCATGTGCATCCCACATCAAGATGGTTCTTCAAATGCGGCAAGGACGAGTATATGGCAGAGGTAATAAAACAGCTTATAGAGAAAGGGATTAAGGTGGTTGTTACTTCTTCGGCGGATGAGCGGGAGATGGACAAGGCAAAAAAGATATTGTCTTTGGTCAATTTACGGTTATTAGATTTGTGCGGTAAGACCAGCATCAAACATCTTGCAGCGGTTGCAAAGATGTCCAATCTGTTCATAGGTGTCGATTCTATGCCCATGCACATAGCCGCGGCAGTTAACACACCTGTTATCGCCCTCTTCGGGCCCACAGGGGCATATAACTGGGGACCGTGGGATAACCACAGTTCGGAGTCAAGAGTTCGGAGTTTGGAGTTTAGAAACCCATACTCAAAAAGAAACGGCATACAGACTTTTGGGAGGCACACAGTTATTCAGCGAGACTGGGAGTGTGTGCCATGCGGGGCAAGCGGCTGCAACTTCACAAAAATAAGCCGATGTCTTGAAGAAATAACACCTCAGGAGATAATAGAAATTGCGATGCATAAACTGAAGGAGACAGGCAAGACCTCATGAAGATATTACTCTCCTTTCCCGGACACCTCAAGACCGTGCCTATGAACGGATTTATATACCAAACCCTCAAGGCAATGGGACATGAGGTTGTCCCGTTCAACTTCGGTGTTCAAGGCATTTATCAAAGGTTGATAAAAAAAATCTCAAATGACAACTTTCTCAATCATATCAACAACAAATTAAAAAGACTTGCAGACATCTTTAAGCCGGATATATTTCTTACCATATTCGGTTTTGACCACAACAGGGAAACCGTAGATTACATAAAGAAAAAGGACGTCATAACCATCTGCTGGTGGCTGAATGACCCATTTCAATTCAACAGGTCTGTAAAACAGGCAGGGTTTTATGATTACTATTTCACTAATGCAAAAGGCAGTGTTGAGGGCTACAGGGAAAGCGGCATTAAGAATGTCTTTTTTCTCCCTGTCGGATGTTATCCCCCTGTCCACCGCAGGCTTGCAGATGCTAAAGATAAAAAATACGACATCTGCTTTGCAGGGGACTGGCATCCTGTCAGGGAAGAAATGCTCTCTTCCCTTGCAGCAGACTTTAATATATCAATATTTGGGCCATGGGGGGATAAGATGAAAAGGGGATATCCCTTAAAACAAAGCATAAAAAAAGATGGCGGCTTCTCCCCTGATGAAATGGTGAGGGTATTTAATCAATCAAAGATTGTCCTAAACATACATACATGGTTTGGCAAATGGGATTACGGGATAAACCCGCGGGTATTTGAGGCAAACGGCTGCGGTGCATTCCAGATATGCGATTATAAAAAGGAGATAGTGGAGATGTATGACATTGACAGCGAGATTGTGCTTTATAGAAACATTGACGAACTGAAAACAAAACTATCCCATTTTCTATGTAGTGATAGAGAAAGAGATGAGATAGCAGGCAATGCACTCCTAAAAACCCACAACAGACACACATATAAGGAGAGACTCAAGGAGATGTTCTCAATTTGCGGGATGAAGGACTATGCATAAAAATATCCCGTGCAACCTGTGCGAGTGCAGTGAACATCGCCTTCTCTTTAAAGTAAAGGACTTGAACTATCGCACAACAGACGAGGAATTTAACCTTGTCAAATGCAGGCAGTGCGGTCTTATATATCTCAACCCCCAGCCGCAGGATATGGCGAGGTATTATCCAACTTCATATGCCCAGTATGTACCGGCAGGGAAAGGCTCCGGCTTCAAAAGGGATATAGCCGCTGCCTTTAAAATATTTTACAACGTTAACAATGGAAAAACTGCAACAATAGGAAAGAAAATAAAATATTTGCACAGGCTCCTTGAGATACTGGTTCAGGACAGGTTCTTCCTTTACCGGATTCAATACAGCAGGGATAAAAAGATACTTGATGTGGGATGCGGAAATGGAAGTTATCTCATCGGACTCAAATCATTGGGGTGGAATGCGGAGAAGCAGCTCTACGGCATTGACTTTAAAAGTCCTGTGCTGCAGGAGTTAAAAGAACAGGAGCAGATAAACACAATGGAAGGTAATTTCATTGATATTGACCTGCCGAAAAATTTCTTTGATGTGGTTACCTTCAGGCATGTACTAGAGCATTTTCCAGACCCGCTGTTGGCATTAAAAAAGGCATATACCATATTGAAATCCGGCGGCAGCATTTTGATAGATGTGCCGAACTTCAGGAGCATTGAGGCATTGCTTCTCTTTAAGGATAAATGGTTTGCCATAGAGGCGCCGAGACACCTCTATCATTACTCCCCTGCAACATTAATGGGACTTTTAAATAAAGCAGGATTTATTGTGGAAAAGATATATTTACAGAAAAACAGCGATTCCTTCAAAAAGAGCCTGAAAAACTACGGCTGTAAAAACCCATCCAAGCATATTGAAAAATATCTTATAAGGAATCTTCTGAAGGTCTTTAAGTTATTCGGCTTCAGCGGAGAGATGCTGTGCCGTGCGGTGAAAAGATAGTTTCGTATGCCTTTTCCAGCCTTTTTGTCATCACCATTGCAGAGTAGTTTTGCATTACATCCCTTTTTGCCCTATCGGATAATCTTTGACGAAGCCGCTGATCACAAATCATCTTCTTTATCGCCTCTGCTGCGGCTGATGGATTGGATGTGGGAATGACGATGCCGTTCTCTCCATTTACAATTACATCCTTTACCCCGCCTGCATGGGTGGTAATAATTGGGAGTCCAGACGCCATTGCCGAGAGAAGAGATAGGGGCAGCCCCTCCCATAACGAGGGGAACACAAATATATCCATTGCTGAAAAAAGGCGCGGGAGGTCTGTCCGTGTGCCTAAAAATATAATCCTGTCGTTAATCTCAAGGCTGTCAGCCAATCCTTTTAACTCCTGCTCAAGCCTGCCTGAACCGATAATAAGACATTTCATATTGATATCCCTGTCCTTTAAAACCTTCACAGCCTCAATCAAAAAGGACTGCCCCTTTGCAGGTTCAAGCCTTGCCACATTACCGATTACAATGTCTTCTGTTTTTAAGCCCAGTTCCTTTCTCACAGCATTCCTATCGTGTGTTTCTGCAAAAGGGTCTGTGTCAATACCATAAGGTATGATTTCCATCTTTTCCAGAGGCACTCGGTCATACTGCATTACATCTGCCATTACAGTACTGGTCGCCACAAATACCCTGTCTGTAATTATTGAAAGAAGACGGTTTATAAACATCCTGTGAGGCTTTGTCTTTTGATAGATATTATGGACGGAGAAAAGTATTACGGGGGTGTTAGCAAGCCTTGCAGCAAGCCTTCCATAAAAACCAGCATTATACATATGGGTGTGAACTATATGAAACCCTTTGTGTTTTATAAGGTTTGTTAGTTTTAGCAGCAGAGGGATATTCAGACTGCCTATTTTTTTATTGCCGAGGGAAATAACCTCAATCCCGCATTCCTCAATCTGCCTGCCGATGTCGCCCTTTTCACTGAGACAGCAGACAGTGAGATCAAACCTGTCCCTGTCAATATTTTTTGCGATATTGAGCATGAGCGTCTCTGCCTCGCCCACAGGGAGTATAGTGAAGATGTGAAGGACTTTAATCTTACTTTTAATGTTCACCCCCCCACTATCTCTTTAATCTCTTTAACCACTTCCCTTATCCTGTGTTCCCATATATGCCTTGAAAGGACAAGCCTCCTGCCTGCCTCTGCAATAGATTCTCTTTCTTCCGATTTTACCTCTCTCAGATAATAGTGGAATTTGTCTTTAAAGTTTTCAGGAGTTACCTCAACAAAGTTAATGCCGTCAATATAACCGAATTCATCCAGCAGGTCTGTCTTTTCTCCAAAAAGAAGCGTGCCGCATGCAGGTATCTCGTAATATTTTGCAACCGTATATCCGTAGATGGATGCGCAGGTAAAACAGGATTTAAACCTGTTAAGCAGTTTTGCAAACCTCTCTGCATCATTACTGTGTCCCTTGACCCTTTGTCTTTTATAAAACTTCAAATCCTTCTGGCTTTCAAGGTGTTCCCTGACAAGCCTTCTGAACGGATATTTTTTATCGGTATGCGCGCCCATAGAGGCAATATCATATTTTCTTTTCATTCCCATAGGCTTAAAAATATTGGGGTCTGCAGCAAGATGGGAGTTAATTATCCTTATTGATTTAGTGCCAAGTCCCTCATAAACCATTTCGTTTGCTTTAGGGGCTATAGTGAAATAAGTAGTTACATTATTTTTAACGAAGAATTCCTTTTTCTGCTGATTTACCGGATTGTCAATAATGAAGTCCTGGGGATCGCCCACAAACCCGATAATCGGGATGCCGGTTTTGTCAAGATTTTTGATCCTGTGCGTATAATGTCTTACATAATGGATGTATATTATCTGCGGCGGCGTGCTGCCGAAGATGTCGTTAATAACCCGCCTTATATCCCAGTCATAGGATTCATAATCAAAATCTTCGCCAGTCTTTACGCCGCATGTCTGTCTTAAAAGCTCAAGGTCGCGGTAATATCCCTGATTTTTTTTATTGCTTCCTATAATGAGGATGGACATATTGTCTGGTTTATAAATAAATTCAGGTTTTCTATAAAACAGCCTTTTTAGGAATCTCATAGCGGTATATAGTATAATAGTTTCCGTGTTTTTACAAGAGGATAAGCCAGGAGGATAAGCCAGAAGATAAGCCAATTTATGAGGATAATCTTCTCACAAGGGAGGGTTAAGTTATGCACATGGTATTTTGAGAACAAATGCTTGAAGATTATAAGGGTAACTCCTCTTAATATGTAGAGAGCATATTATGTGGAAATGTCTATTTAATTCTTTTTCAAATTCTTCCTTTCTCCTCATAAATCGTCCTCTGTCAATCTTGCACAATAGCCAACCTATTAGATTTAATTTACTATCAGGATAAAAGGCATCCATTATTAGTATTGTAGTGTCAGGTTTAGATACCCTGATAATTTCATTAAAGACATTTTTAGCCCCATCATAACCTATATGATGAAAAAAGCCTATACTGAATACAGAGTCAAAAGAGTTATCCTTAAACGGCAATTTTGTAGCATCTCCACAGACAAATGGTTTGCGTTTTGAGAGGCTCCCTTTTCCGTAGATTAAATTTATATCTATACCACAGTATCTTTCTTCAAACAAATGGGCATATCTAAGGGTTCCACAACCTATATCAAGAACATTACCAGAGCAAATTTCTCTTATCTCTCTCTCTGTATTGATTAGAGCCTTTTTTCTTCCAAGCAGTAAAATTCTCTGAACAAAATTATGGATGTATCGGTTCTCAAGGAGTTTATACATTGATATCCTGATTGAGGATACACCTCATTGATTTGCCTTCCTCTTTGAAAATAGTCCCATGAGCCCATCAATATAATGCGGTATTTTGTCAATTTTGAAATTTTTAATTTCATTCAATACAAACTTAGGTCTCAGATAAAACTTTTTCATCGCCATTGACTGAAGTTTCATTATCTTCTCTTTTGAGAGTGCATCAGGAACATAGACAGGCTCACCTCCTGAGTAGGTTGGATATGAGGTGAAATCACTCCACTTTTTGAATTGTATTTTGTTCTGGCTGTTCAGCATATCCCACAATTCGCACCCCGGATATGGCACGAATATATTAAATATAGCATATCTGACATTCAGTTCCACTGCAAAGTCAATGGTCTGTCTGATAGATGATTCTGTTTCACATGGAAGCCCTATCATAAACATACCATCTATCTCTATACCGGCTTTTTTAGCCATTCTGACGGCGTCCCGGGCATCATGGGTTGTAAAATTTTTTTTAAGCATTTTAAGTATGTCATCGCTGCCTGATTCAATGCCAAAGTTAACCCGTACGCAACCTGCCTCTTTCATAAGGAATAGCAGGTCTTGCTCAAGAGGCTTGACACGGCACTCTGTTACCCACTTTAGTTTTTTGTTCAAGCCTCTATTGATAATCTCATTACAAAGGGCAGCAGCATGGCTTTTTACAAGGGTGAATGCCAGATCCATAAAACTAAAGACACGGCTCCCAAATTTTTCATACATAAAGACCATCTCATCTACAACTAATTTAGGGTCTCTCATCCTATATCGGGACCCGAGGCTCCTTTCTGTTCTGGAAGAGCAAAATGTACACTGATTGGGGCAACCGCGTGTAGATAGTATTTGCATCTCAACAACACCCCTCTTTACCTCTGTTCTCGGGTCTGTAGAGTATTTGCTGAGAGGAAATAAATCCCATGCCGGCAGCGGAAGGCTGTTAAGGTCTGCTATATGCTCACTCATCGGATTGTTTATGATAACACCGTTTTTCATAAATGATATACCGGCTACATCATCAGGATTCCCGTTGTCCGCAAGGGTCGCCAAAAGTTCCTGCATAGTTAATTCACCTTCTCTGTGAACAACAAAATCGGCATATTTTTGGGACAAAATCTCGTCTGAGAACAGAGAAGCGTGCATATTTCCCATTATTATGACTATATCTGGAAAACTGTTACGAATATGTTTGGATATTTCATAAACTACCTCAGCAGAAGGAGTCAGTACACTTATTCCTAGGGCATCAGGGTTGAACTCTCTTACCATCACCATTATTTCTTCCATGCCGTAACCATTGACATAGGCATCAGTGACTTTTACATCATGTCCGTTTTCTCTCAGCAATGCCGCAATATATGCAATGCCTATTGAAGGTTGAGGATTTGAAAATTTTTTTAATTTGCCATATGACCTGCTCAGATCAGTAGGTGGAATTAATAGTAAAACCTTCATTTCTCTACTCCGATTCGTGGGGATTAAACCTGCATATCCGACCCTTGTGTAAATGGCCCCTTTTCCTTAATATTATCCATACAAACCATAATTTAAAAATATCCAGAACAGAGGTCTTTATTGCCTTTATCTTTGTCCCCTTTGCCTCTCCTTTATTACGAGGAATAAAGTTTATTGGAACCTCTTTTATTGACATGCCAGCCCAATATGATTTTATCAAGCCTTCTGGGTTTGCAAAGGAACTTTTTGCCTCAAATTTGATTGTTTGAATCCATTTAGTAGGATAAAAGGTTATGTTCTGAAAATCAGAAAGTGGAACTCTAAAGAGGAGTCTTATTAACATATAATTAATCACAGATATTATAGCCTTTGTAACAGTATCAGAACGTTTAGTCAGGTGTTTTATACCAAAGAGTTTCAGAACCAATGCAAAGGGTTTTAGGAATTTCAATCTGACATTAACCGGTTTTCTTCTAACGCCTTGAACAATATCGTAGGTTTTTAAATACTCAAGAAACAATCTCAAATTGGCAATATCATAGCTCCAGTCAATTGTCTGCCAAAACAAATATTCCTTTGAAGCCTTCTGTATCGCCCTCTGGCTTGAAATACCCACATTCAAATTTTTTTCATTCTTAAACACCTTTAACCGCGGATTCTTCTCCTGAAATGCATTAGCTATTTCATAGGTTCTGTCTGTGCTTCCATCATCAATAAGTATAATTTCGTAGTCTTCAACTGTAGAATCCATCAACTGCGCCGCTTTTTCAAGATATTCCAGAATTGACTCTTCCTCATTGTATGCCCAACAAAGAAGGGATACACCTCTGTCAAATTTAGTCTTCAGTTCCATGCGGCATCAATGCAATTCTTTTTTATTTTCTCACACAAAGCACAAAGCCCTCAAAGATTTTCTATTTATTTTATTTCTCTCTGCCTTTGTGTTCTTTGTGTCTCTGTGTGATTATTTTTTTCATTCTACCTCTACCTTTACCTATCTTTAATGAAGTTCCTTTTTACCGGTCTTTGTAATAATCGGCACCGCCCTCATCCACAACTGTTTTTCCCACCATGCCCTGTTTTCTTTATACCACTTAACTGTCTTCTTTAGCCCTTCCTCCCATGTCACACTTGGCTGCCATCCCAACAAACTACTGATTTTAGATATATCGCCGGTATGCCTGAAAACCTGACCAGGACGGTCGCCAACACATGTTATCAACGATTCATCTTTACCCATTATCCTGACCACATCGTGCGCAATAGATAGAATAGAACGATGGACACTGCTAGCCACATTAAAAACCTCTCCTTTTACTTTGGTTATATCAGAGTGTATGACTGCATCAATTGCCCCGCATACATCTTCAACAAATACAAAATCCCGCGCCGCTGTCCCATCTCCATGCACCCTGACAGGTTCATCTAGGATACAACTCGTTATAAATCTCGGCACTGCCTTTTCCAAATGCTGATAAGGGCCATAATTATTAAAAGGACGGATTATTACAACAGGTATTTCATAGGTTGCCCAATAAGAATAAACAAGTCTGTCCGCACCTGCCTTTGCAGATGCATACGGACTCATGGGCATTAAAGGATGTTCCTCATCCATAAGTTCTTTTCTGGCGGTTCCGTAAACCTCTGAAGTAGATATATGAATAAATCTTTCTATCCTGTCTCTATATTTTAAAACTGCATTGGCAATTGTTTGTGTTCCAAGAACATCCGTTTCAAAAAAAAGAAAATTATCGTAGATTGAACGGGTCACATGGGTTTCAGCGGCAAAATGCACTACCACATCAGACTGAGAAACCAATGTATCCACTAATTCGCCATTTCTTACATTGCCATACCAGAAACTAATCCGTTCATCATGATTATTTTCATTCAAATTTACAGGAAGATTATCAACATGTCCGGCATATGTAAGGGCGTCAAGGATTATAATTTTATAATCAAGGTATTTTTTATAAATATGTCTGACAAAGTTGCTTCCTATAAAACCCGCGCCGCCTGTAACAAGTATGGTCTTTTTCATTTTATCTTACCGCCTTTATAAGTTTTTATTTAATAAGATTGCAAGACTCTCATCTCCATGATTGAAAAGCAAATCTATTACAGAAAGGTATGGAACAAAATCTCCATACAATTGATTGTATATAGGATGTTTATAATCCTGATATTCCATCTTTATACCATGACTTTCAAAATAATTCTCATCAATGTAATTTTTGCCTGCCGCCCCTTCATAAAAGGTATCCGCATTAAAAAACTTGCAGATATTTATAAGTCTTCCAATCTTGTCGCCATCTATATTTAATGCCGATGACTTGATTATCTTCGTGTCATCCATACCCAGACATTCGCTCAATCTTAATATAAAATACATATCAATATCCACAAGGCATTCCCACTCTTTTGAATACCCCTCTTCAAATATATCAATATATTTTTTAAAATAAGGCGCCTTTGAATAATTCTGTCTTATTGAAGAAAGGTGTTTCTTTCTCCAGTTTGTCTTGTTATCAATCTTCACCTCATGGACAAGCGGGTGGGCCTCCAAGTTGACCATAACAGGAACAGTAAGCCACTGAATGCCATTAGCTGTTTTAATCCTGTTTCGGTTTCTCCAACCTTCTTTATCATATTGAACATCGTCATAAATGACAAAAACATCGCTTTTGTGCATCTGCTCAAAAAAACCAAGCCATGGCAAATATCCCGGCTGTAAAATACCGATTGTCCTCTCACCCATCCTTTACCTCTACATATCCTTACCTGTCTCACTAACGCACCCCTCCATATCCTGAATATTCAGGGCGCCAGTTCTTTCTTTGCGGCTTTCTTCTGCATTTTTTACAATCTTCCAGTAATTGTGCTTCCATGAGCGGTATTTCCAATCAGGACAGTTCCTGCACATTTCAATTTCATCCCCTCTGTATTCAAGATGCAGTTTTCTGTAATATTCAAAACCAGCTCCGTGCCATATCTCTTTTATGCTCTTATCATGGATGTTTCCCATGTCAGTTACCGCGGCAATATCAAAGCCGCACACCATGACCTTTCCCCTTGAATCTATATTAAGCCTCTCGAAAATAAAAGGGCAAGGCACACGCTCTTCAGGCGGCAGATAAGGAGTAGAGTCAGCAGATTTTAATGGGTCGTTTATCCCCCATGTAAGATATTTTCTCTTTTGGAAAACATCCACGCGAGGTTCCCAAAATTTTGCCACCGTATCTATATCAACACCATCCTGATTGACACCGCTTGCTATAATCTTTGAAGAACTTTTTAATTTATTCCTTAACTCAACCATCCTCTTGACATTTTCAACCAATGTATCCCAGTCAAGACCCTTCCTCACCCTTTCGTATGTTTCAGGGTCTGCAGCATCCACGCTGAACTCTATCATATCAACCCCTGCCTCAAGAAGCCTCATACTGTTTTCCTCTGTGAATCTTGATCCATTGGTTATTAAGCCAACTTTTGCCCCCACCTTTTTTGCATATTCCATCAATTCAACAGCCTTTGGATGCAGCATTGGTTCTCCGCCGCCTGAGAGCCGTATCCATGCATTATATTTCCCGCACTCGTCTGCTATTATCTTAAAGGTATCCTCATTCATAAAAGGTCTGTCCCTGTAATCAGCCCTGATTTCTGAATTTGTATACGGGCAGTATGGACACTTTGCATTGCACACATATACAAACGAAAGCACGCACATCATCGGAAATCCTTTTGCTTCAGGCCTAATGCCGTAAGACTCTTGTACATGTTCAACAATTATATTTTCATCAGTCATATCTGTTTTTTCACACAATATGAAATTTTGTTATCCCTTCCATTGTTTTGATTACAAGATAACCTTTGTTGGCTCCATAAGCCCTCATTCCTCTGCCTTTTAATAATTCTGCAAATTTAACTGTGTATTTTTTATCGCCACATTTCACAACTGCGCCAGGATACGGCGTCATTGCCCTAATTTTATTAATTATATCATTAAACGGTTTGTTAATATCTATTTCAGCATCCATAAGCGAGCGTTTTTGGTAATAAGTTGCCTCTGATTCATTTTGCGCCAAAAATTTACTCTTATCATTTTGCAATACCAACCTCAATGCCTCGATTAATGCATTTTCTGAAAGCGCCGCAAGTTTAAATCTTAAAGCGCCGTCCGTATCAGCAGGCTCTATCTGCAGTCTTGACTGAGTAATAAAACAGCCGTTATCTATTCTTTCATCCTCAATAAAATGGATGGTAACACCCGTCTCTTTTTCGCCGTTCATCAATGCCCATACAGTTGGTGTTGCCCCTCTATATTTTGGCAGAAGCGAGGGATGGATATTTATCACACCAAGTTTTGGTATGGATATAATAGATTTTGGAATAATCTGATTAAAACTGCTGACAATAATAATATCAGGGGAAAGTTTTTTAATAATGTCATAGGTTTTTTCATCTTTAAAATTCAGCCCTTCATAGAGGGCTATCCCGCTTCTTAACACAACATCCTGCATTTTTTCGCATTCATAGTATGGAAAAGGACCTGCCTCCTTTTCAGGTGTAAATACTGCAATAATTCTAATAGATGGATGTTTAAGCAAAACCTTTAATGCATTATTTCCTAATCCTGTCATTGCAAACAATAAAACCTTATACTTATTTATTTCCATATTACTTTTCAGGTAAACGTGCGACAAGCAATATATACCAAGCATAATCTTGCATCTCTTCGCCAAGTTGTTCGAGTCCTTTCATGATTTTAAGCACATCGTATTTTTGACCCAAATACAGCATTTGTTCTGTTGAGAGAATTTTTAGAAAGATACCTTTAACTTTAACAACTTCATAGCCAGATTCTATGAAGATAGCGCGCCATTTAAAACGATCGTAAAGATGGACATTAAAGACTTCTTTATCTCTCTTATTGTATACATCCGGCCCTAATTCAATGCCCATATAAGTACCAAGTCGTCTGTGAAAAGACCTACTATTAGGTGTACATGCTATAATAACGCCATCGGATTTTAACCAAGCCTTGGCCATTTTCAAGAAATCAACATCATTTGGGATGTGCTTTATCACGCCTGACATTAGTATAGTGTCATAAGTGGCTACTGGTTTGTAATCCTCAAATAATGTTTGAAACACCCTAACCCGTGGCTCATCCTGAAAATCATTTCGTGCTTTTTCAACATGATTACTTGCTGCTTCAATAATGTCTACCCTCCCCCCCCCCCCCCCC
>JACRPW010000055.1:0-13541 GCA_016223005.1 Deltaproteobacteria bacterium
CAAGAGTTCATATCGACGGCGAGGTTTGGCACCTCGATGTCGGCTCATCGCATCCTGGGGCTGAAGCAGGTCCCAAGGGTCCGGCTGTTCGCCGGTCAATATCGGTACGTGAGCTGGGTTCAGAACGTCGTGAGACAGTTCGGTCCCTATCTGTTGTGGGCGCAGGATATTTGAGGGGAGCTGTCCCTAGTACGAGAGGACCGGGACGGACGTACCTCCGGTGTTCCAGTTGTCCTGCCAAGGGCAATGCTGGGTAGCTGCGTACGGAAGGGATAACCGCTGAAAGCATCTAAGTGGGAAGCCCCACCCAAGATAAGATATCCCGTGTCATAAGATACATAAAGGTCACTTGGAGACTACAAGTTTGATAGGCCGGGTGTGTAAGTCCAGTAATGGATTGAGCTTACCGGTACTAATTGACCGTTCGGCTTGACCATAACTTTTAATATGAGTTTTTAGCGTTCTACCCTATTCAAATGTTAAAGAACAGTGAGATGTAAGATTACTATCACATCCTTCATCCGCACACCTTTTTAAACACGGGGATAGAATTCCCGGTGCTTGTGCGATGGGGCAACACCCGTTCCCATCCCGAACACGTAAGTTAAGCCCATCAGCGCCGATGGTACTATGCGGGCAACTGCATGGGAGAGTAGGTCAGTGCCGGGAATTGTGTTTCTGTGTAAAAAGGTGTGCGGTAGGCACAGGAGATAAGCCCTTTGCGGCAATAGGTCATATACAGACAGATGCAGGATTTAATCCTGATTATCCGCCGCCCATTATCACCTCTCCCATTTTAAAGATAGGCAAATATATTGCTATAACAAGTCCACCTACTATAATTCCGAGAAAGGTTATAAGGAGAGGTTCTATGGTTGACATAAATGCGTCAACTGCCACATCCACCTCGTCTTCATAGAAGTCTGCTATTTTATTCAACATTACATCAAGTGCTCCTGCTGTTTCTCCAATGCTCACCATTTGCACTACCATAGGAGGAAAGACCTTAGTTTCTGCAAGAGGTTCAGAAAGGGTCTTGCCGCGGCTCAAGGCGGTTCTTGTGTTTATGGCTGCCTCTTCAATAATCTTGTTTCCTGATGTCTTTGCAACCACCTCCAGTGCTTCAAGTATTGGCACCCCGCTGGATACCATTGTCCCGAGTGTTCTGGTAAATCTTGCAATTGCTGCCTTTTTTATAAGCGGGCCAAATACTGGAAATTTTAAATATATATTGTCTGTAAGATGCCTGCCTTTTGGATTTTTTCGTATCTGTCTATACATCGTTATAATGCCTACTGCACCAATAATAATAAGGTACCACGAATTCTTTAACCAATTACTCATGTTGATAACCACCTGTGTTGGTAAGGGAAGTAATGCGCCAAAACTTGCAAACATTGATGAGAAAACAGGGACAACATATACTAAAATAACTGTAACAACAATACATGCAATAATAATTATTATTGTCGGATATATCAACGCACCCTTAATCTTGCGTTTAATCTTTAAGGTCTTTTCCATAAATGCTGCAAGTCTTGCAAGTATCACATCAAGGATGCCTCCAATTTCACCTGCTGATACAAGATTGATATAAAGTTCGTCAAATATGTATGGATGCCTTTTTAGGGCATCTGTAAAAGTAGCACCGCTTTCAATGCTTGTCTTTATGTCAAGAAGTGCTTGTTTGAATGCCCGATTTTCCTGTTCGGCAGCGAGTATATGGAGACATTGAACAATGGGAAGTCCTGCATCTATCATTGTTGCAAACTGCCGCGTGAAAACCACTAGTTCCTTTGTTTTGACAGTCTTACCGAAACGGATGCCACTGTGTTTTTTTTCTGAGATGGTGTCAGGGATAATGTGTTGTTTTTTGAGTATTGTGTTTGCAGCAGCAAGATTTACTGCCTCTATCTTGCCCTTTTTGATCTGACCGTGAAGGGTCTTTCCCTTGTATATAAAGGTAGGCATACTGTATAATTGAACATTACCTTGTATTGGATTTCATAACATTACTGTTGGCTATCATTTGTCTAATCTCATCAGGTTCTGAACTTCTGCTTAATATTTCATCCAGTGTAACGAGCCTTTTTTGATAAAGTGTCACTAATGACTGATTCATAGTCTGCATACTAAACTTTGATTGTCCAACCTGCATCTGAGAGTATATCTGATGGATTTTATCTTCTCTTATAAGATTTCTTATCGCAGCATTTGGTATCATTATTTCAGTAGATACAACCCTTCCCATCCCGTCAGTCCTTGTCAGCAGCAGTTGAGATATAACACCTTCAAGGACAAAAGAAAGTTGTGCCCTTACCTGAGGTTGCTGGCTTGATGGGAATACATCTATTATCCTATTTATTGTCTGGACACAAGAATTTGTATGAAGGGTTGCAAAACACAGGTGACCAGTTTCTGCAATAGTTAGTGCTGTTTCAATGGTTTCAATATCTCTCATCTCTCCAAGAAGGACAACATCCGGATCCTGCCTTAGCACATGCTTTAATGCCTTTTTGAATGCAAAGGTGTCAGAACCTACCTCCCTTTGATTTACAAGTGCAGTTTTTGATTGATAGACATATTCTATAGGGTCTTCTATAGTTATTATATGATCTGACCGCGTATGGTTGATTTTATCAACCATTGCAGCAAGGGTAGATGATTTTCCGCTGCCGGTAGGTCCTGTTACAAGAACCAGCCCCCGTGGTTTTTTCGTTAACTCTTCCAAAAAAGGCGGCAGTCCAAGTTCTTGCAGTGTTTTAATCTGGAACGGGATAGTCCTGAATGCACCTGCTACAGCACCTCTTTGGACAAATAGATTACCCCTGAATCTGCTTAAGCCTTTTAAACCAAAGGAAAAATCCAGTTCGTTTTCCTGCTCAAACTTTTGCTTTTGTGACTCGGCAAGAATACTGTAGCACATTTGTTTTACATCTTGAGATGTAAGAACAGACATATTACCGATCGGAGTTAGTTTGCCATGCACCCGCAGCCGCGGTAGAGAGCCTGCAGTGAGATGCATATCAGAGGCATTATTATCTATCATTATCTTTAATAATTCCTGCATAGTAGGTTTCTTTTCAAAAGAGGTATCTGACATAGTATCTCCTGTATAAATCAGGGACATGGTATCACGCCATGTAAGGCTGTTATGATGAGAGGTCGTCTTGATCTTTTCTAAAGGATTTTACCATATTTGACAATTTTCACAAAAAGGTTATTATAATACTATGACAGCAAAGGAGAAAAGTCAACAGGACAGAACAGAAACCAGAACAAGAAAACAGCATCGTTTTGTTTCTTTGACCTTTAAATTTCTTTATGGTATAAATCCCCAAGAAAGTTTAGACAAATTTTTGTTTTATTATTCTATCCATAGGGGGGGTATTATTTTAATGACAACGAGCAGCGAATCTATAAATAATAATTTAAAAGAAGAAGAAGTGAGTTTTGCAAATTTGTATGAGGGGACTCTTACACGTGCTATAAAGGGTTTGGAGGCAGGTAAGGTTATTAAGGCAAAGGTTGTGCATGTAAATTCTGAAGTTGTGCTTGTTGACATAGGATATAAATCTGAGGGACGGATTCCTGCAAAGGAATTCCTTGACGATAACGGGAATATGGGTGTTAAGGTTGGTGATGAAATTGAAATATTAGTGGAAAGGACGGAAGACGATAACGGTTATCTTGTCCTGTCAAAGACAAAACTTGATGAAATGAGGATATGGGAACTTATTGAAGATTCCTGCAATACAGGCAGGACCATAGATGGTAAAATTACGAACAGGGTGAAAGGTGGTTTTCAGGTAAATCTTAAGGGGGTAACAGCGTTCCTGCCCGGCTCTCAGGTTGATGTTGTTCCTGTAAAAGACCATGATAAAATCGTTGGTAAGGTGCTTGATTTCAAGGTGCTGAAATTTGACAGGGTTAAGCCCAATGTCATTGTCTCCCACCGTGCTGTTGCATCTGCTGTCAGAGAGAGATTGCGGCTTGATACATTAGAAAAGATTGAAGAGGGTAAGGTTGTAGAAGGTGTTGTAAAAGGGGTCACTGATTACGGTGCATTTATAGATATTGGCGGTGTTGATGGACTTCTTCACATATCGGACATATCGTGGGCACGGATTACCCATCCGTCTCAGAGATTGTCTATCGGTGACAGAATTTCTGTAAAGGTGTTGAAATATAATCATGAGGAAGGGAAGGTATCTCTTGGATTAAAACAGACTAAGCCAGAGCCATGGTCAACTGCAAAAGAGAGGTATCAGGTAGGGACAAAGACAAAAGGCAGGGTTGTTAATACAGCAGATTATGGTGCATTTATAGAACTTGAAGAAGGCATAGAGGGTTTGCTCCATATATCAGAGATTGGCTGGTTAAAGATAAAACACCCTTCAGAAAAAATTAAGATTGGTGATACGGTTGAAGTTATGGTTCTTGATGTAGACCAGCAAAACAAAAGAATTTCGCTAACTTTAAAACAATTGGATGAAAATCCGTGGGAGAAGATGGCGAAAAAATATCCAAAGGGGAGCATGGTTAAAGGAGTTGTTAAAAATATAACCGATTTTGGCATCTTTGTCGGTGTGGAAGATGGTATAGATGGTATGGTTCATATATCAGATATTTCATGGAAGAAGATAAACCATCCGTCAGAA
The DNA here is from genome assembly GCA_016223005.1 of Deltaproteobacteria bacterium. Lineage (NCBI taxonomy): Bacteria > Pseudomonadati > Myxococcota > Myxococcia > Deltaproteobacteria bacterium. Next base: position 4,662 of record JACRPW010000055.1, read on the forward strand.
TTGTATCAAAAAGGGCAGGAGGTAGAGGCTGTAGTTTTAAATATTGACAAGACGAATGAAAGATTTTCTTTAGGGATAAAACAATTGGAAAAAAATCCATGGATGGAGATAGATAAAAGGTATTCACCGGGAATGGTGTTAAAGGGAAGGATTAAAGGCATTACAGATTTTGGTGCATTTGTTGAGATAGAGGACGGGGTTGAAGGGCTTGTCCATATCTCTGAGTTGGACCGCCTTCGCAAAAAAGGGGTTGATGTGAAATCTGATGACGATGTTGAAATAGAGATATTAAATATTGACCCGCAAGAGAAAAAGATAGGGTTATCTATAAGGGCAGTATCCAAAGGCTCAAATAGACAACTGCCTGATTCTGAGGCGCTAACTTGAAGAAGAGGTCTGTAATAATAGGACTATTGGCAACTGTTGGTATATTTGCTGTATTTTTTCTCTTTACAGTAATAGGGCTGTTTGTTGCACAGGGCGGGAATACATTTAAGTTTGGGGATAAGATAGGTGTTGTTGAGATAACAGGTGTAATTACAGATTCAAGGTATATAAATGAAAAGATTATAGAGTATGGTGAAAGGGATGACATAAAGGCAATAATCCTGCGAATAGATTCCCCTGGCGGCGGTGTTGGTCCATCACAGGAGATTTACAAAGAAGTGAAGCGGGTTAAAGAGAAGAAAAAGGTTGTCGTCTCTATGGGGTCTGTTGCTGCATCAGGTGGGTATTATATTGCTGCTGCGGGGGAGAGGATATTCGCCAACCCCGGCACATTGACAGGGAGTATAGGCGTTGTTATGGAGTTTGCAAACATAGAGGGACTCCTTTCAAAGATAGGACTAACAGGGTATGTTGTGAAAAGCGGAGAATACAAGGATATAGGTTCGCCAGTTCGCAAGATGACAGATAAAGAAAAGAGGCTGCTCCAGTCTGTTATTGATAATGTCCACGAGCAGTTTGTACAGGCGGTTTCTGAAGGCAGGTCTATTGAGTTATCCCGGGTAAAAAATATTGCTGACGGCAGGATATTTACAGGTGACCAGGCAAAAAAATTGGGACTGGTTGATGAACTTGGCAGTCTTACTGATGCCATTGATGCTGCCGCAAAGATGGCAGGGATAAAGGGCAAACCCATTGTGATTTATCCGCAAAAAAGAGGCATGTCTCTCTGGGACATAATGTTTAGTGAAGATGCACTTTCACAAATCGTCAGGATGCTTAAAAGCAGTTATGAATTATCAACAATCAGTTATCGTTAGGTTGCAGTAAGGCTTTGTATTGCAATCTGCTGTGATTAAAACTATATATCATTAGAAGAGGAGGATATGGTCTTATGACAAAGAGCGATTTGATAGGGTGCATATCAGAAAAGGTAAAGAATTTCACACCAAGAGATGTAGAACTTATAGTGAACAGCATATTTACCAGCATGTCAGAATCTCTTATGAATGGTGAAAAGATTGAGATAAGGGGGTTTGGCAGTTTCAAGATTAAACACAGAAATGCCAGAAAGGGACGCAATCCAAAGACCGGTGCATTGGTGGACGTGCCGGCAAAAAAGGTGCCGTTTTTTAAGGTGGGGAAGGAACTAAAGGAGATGATGAATAAGGAGTAGGGATGGAAAGGATCTGGGCACCGTGGCGCATGGAGTTTATCTTGAGCAGTAAAAAAACAGAAGGGTGCATATTTTGTAAAGACTTAGAACCGCCAAAAGGACTGCTTATATACAAGGACAGTCTATCGGGAGTACTTCTCAATAAATATCCTTATAATAATGGACATCTACTTGTCTTTCCTGCAAGGCATACAGGACAGATAGAAGACCTTTCAGATGAAGAGTCCAGAGGTATCTTTTCTTTAATACAGAGGTGTATATTAATATTGAAACAGGAATTAAAGCCAGATGGTTTTAATATAGGTTTAAATCTTGGGAAGGCAGCAGGTGCCGGAATAGAAGACCATCTGCATTTTCACATCGTTCCAAGGTGGAATGGTGATAATAATTTCATGCCTGTAATTGCTGAAACAAAGGTAATGCCTGAACATCTTAATCTAACATACAATAAACTCAAACCATATTTTAACAGACTATAGTTAGTATATATCCCCGAAAATCCGTTAACCACTCATAAGGATTGGATATAAAAAAAGTTTATACCTTAATGGAGGAAGGACTGCTTGCATGATGGGTTGACGCTGAAAAATACCCATCTGCCGTGTTGTCGCTGCTGCTCAACACCTGTAGCTTGCCCATTTATGGGCGTTTTTTAAAAGCGCCGATAAATCGGCAGACTACAATGCCTTGCATCTGACCAGATTAGCGGTTCTGGGCGATTTTTGAGCGTCAATTATGGTTTTGACATCCAGGCTGAAACCTCCGATGGTGCCCCAATCCAAGTTGAGGTCAAAGGTGTGAGTGGCGAGCAAGATGTAGAACTAACAGGGAACGAAGCGGCGGCTGCAGACAGGTATAAGAAATCATTCTATTTATGCGCTGAGCTTTGACGTTAAAAAATCTATTCACCGCTTACTGCCCTCCTTGCTCTTTTCATAATATCCATTGACTGTGCGTTTGTCGGCGAATAGTTTGCAAACTCCACAAGGTTACAGTCTTTTAAAATATCCTTTAATCCATCATCAACCTTTAGCATATTCAATAACCCCATTGTTGTTAAGCCTGATGGCGGAATATGGATTCCATCACAGGCAAATTTCTTTAAGCAGTCAGCAGTCAATTTGTGAAATAGTTTAAAATCTCCTTTCCCCAAAAGTCCCAATCCCGTTATCCTGCCCAGTTCTGATAATGCAATATCTTTTGATGCCAAAACAGGTTCGGGTATCTCCATTTGTTTTGTCATCATTTTCAGATAGACAAATGCACTAATAATTACCGCTGCCATTATCACAGAGGTGCCGGCAAGAAGCCACACTGCGCTATTTCGCTTAATCTCCACTTCAATCGGTCCCTTTTCAGGCATTATCTCTTTCCCACCCTTTGGCACCACACCCTTTACAACAATCTTTATCTTTTCGCTGGATACTTCACCCTCTTTGCCTTTTGCATCTCTAAAGTAAATCGTTTGCGGCGGTGTATAAAGTTCGCCAACCGCATATGCTGCAAGCACATATTCTATCTTATAGGTTATCCTGCCTTGAGCCTCACTCCTTTCAATCCCCCTCTGACCTATAAAATCAAACGGCGTAAAATCAGGACTGTCAAGAGGAAGTTCAATATCAAGATTTTTATCAGCAGTAACATAGAGGGTATAGATAATCCTATCACCGATTAAAGCGTCATTCTTATCAACCTCTGCCTTGAGGGAAACAGAGGCATGAACTGCAGATGTAAGGGGTAAGAGGTAAGAGGTGAGAGTGAACAGACAAAAAACCCATAACCTATAACCTATAACCCATGACCTAACTTCTTGCACCTTGCCTCCTGTAAAAAAAGTCCCTTATCGGCTTTGTCCAAGTCATATCTGTCCTGACCTCTATATAAGCAAGCCCTGCATCGCTGAATATCCGCTGCCTTTCTCTCTTTTGCTTGTTTGTATTATTATGAAACCAATCCCTGAATCTTTTATCCGTTGAATCAACAACCATCTCCATGCCTGTTTCACTGTCTTTTATATCAATAAAACCAGCATCAGGCAGGGTTTCTTCAAAAGGGTCGGTCAGGACAACAGGCACAATATCATATTTCTTGGCAGCGGTTTTCAATGCAAGTTCGTAATCAATATCCATAAAATCCGAGAGCAGAAACACAAGCCCTTTTTTGATTGCAGCATGGTACAGTGCATCTATACCAACCCTTATATCCGTTCTGCTGCTATATTTCGCAGACATCAAACCTGCAAGAATAGAGAGTAGATTTTTTCTGCCCTTTTTTACAGCATGAAATATTTGAACCCTTTCTGCAAACCCGATTAAGCCAACAGGATTATTTCTTTTTATAGCAGCTATGCCGAGAAAGGCAATAACCTCAAGCATTAAATCTTTTTTCAGTCTGCCCATTGAACCGAAGTCTATTGAACCGCTCATATCTGCAAGAAACATGACAGGGAGTTCCCTTTCTTCCACAGATACTTTTACAAAAGGCTTATCCGTTCTGGCAGTTGTCTTCCAGTCAATTGCCCTTATATCGTCGCCATATTGATATTCCCGCATTTCATAAAACTCCAGACCTCTGCCTTTGAACACGCTGAAATACTCCCCTACCATAAATGAGTCCACAAGTCTTCTTGTGCGGAGTTCAAGATTTTTGATGTTTTCTAATAGTTCGTGGGATAGCATAAGATTAGGCTATTGGCTATAGGCTATGGGCTATGGGTTTTCCTATTGCCTATTGCCCATCGCCTATAGCCCCTTACCTGCCACCTATTACCTGTTTTTACGGCACCTTAACCTTACTCAATATCTCTTTAACCACATCATCTGCTGTCACGGCCTTAGCCTCTGCCTCGTATGAAAGTATGAGCCTGTGCCTTAAAACATCCGGCACAACCGCCTTTACATCATCAGGAAGCACATAACCCCTGCCCTGCAAAAATGCATTTGCCTTTGATGCCTTGTTTAAAAATATAGAACCTCTAGGGGAGGAACCGTATTCAATCATGCCTTTTAACCCAAAATCAGCACCATTTCTTGTGGCACGCACGAGCCTCACTATATAATCCTTTACAGAATCGTCCATGTAAATCGTATCAAGGATGCTTCTCGCCCTTGCGATTTCATCCTTTGTGGCTACCTTTTCAACACCTTGCAGTATATCGGATGCAACACATATCTTAAACGGATTGTATGCTGTAGAAGAAATGGACATCCTCTCCATAATCTCTTTTTCCTCTTCAATTGTCGGATAGTCAATCCGTATCTTGAACATAAACCTGTCCAGTTGCGCCTCTGGAAGTGCGTATGTGCCTTCAAGTTCTATCGGGTTCTGGGTTGCAAGTATCATAAATGGCTCATCAAGGGGATATGTGAAATCGCCAAGCGTAACCTGCCTCTCCTGCATTGCCTGAAGGAGCGCGGACTGCACCTTTGCAGGAGAGCGGTTTATTTCATCCGCAAGGACTATGTTTGCAAATACGGGCCCTTTTTTCGGAATAAACTCCCCTTGCTTGTGGTCGTATATAATCACACCGATTAAATCAGACGGCAGGAGGTCAGGTGTAAACTGAATCCTGCTAAATTGAAGGTGCATAACATCTGCAAGGGTCTTTATAGTCAGGGTCTTTGCAAGCCCGGGCACGCCTTCTATGAGTATATGCTCATTTGTCAGAAGCGCCATCAAGAGCCTGTCTATCATATGCCCATGACCGACAATGACCTTGCCAACCTCTTTTTTGATCTTTTCAAAGAATATCGCTTCCTCTTTGACTTTTTTGTTTATCTCAATATCGCTGTATGGCATTTGCCTCCCTATTCGCTTCGCTCAAATTGAAAAATGAAAATTGTAAAGTGCAAATTTTAAATTTAAAATTCCCAATCTAAAATTTGCAATTCCCAATTCAATATTCGCAAGAATATTGCCTATCCCATCCTCATAACCATCGGCTGATTAAGCATAATTATATAAATCACAGTCAAACATAAAATCATTATTGTCATAGAAACCAATCCCTTGCCTTCAAAGTCCTGCAAAGAGGTCTTATAAGTGAGATAGATTGCATAAATAAATCCAATCATTGCGAGTGCAATCTCCAGATAGTATATCATATTAAATGATATAATCGGCTCTAGTTTTAATCCCCTTGTCCCAAATAAATTCCATCCCCAGCCAAATGGATCAGATGATACTATAATAAGATTCTTTCCCTCTCCGAACAGGTGAAATACATTGTGGCTGAGATGAAAAAACAGGGCGAGGGGGATTAGAGGGTAGGCAAAGGCAATAAAGGGGTGAGGGGTGAGGGGTGAGGAGTGAGGAGTAAAAAAAACAAAGATAGAATATATAAAAATGGTAATCATCACAAATGTAAAGAGTGCAATTGTTACAAGGGCATACGGCTCTATCCCGGTATTAAGCATGATTAAATCTGTCCACTGAAACCATGGTGGTATCATTGTTATGCCGTGAAAGATGACGATTGCAAATGCAGCAAGTATCATTAAACTTTCATCCAGCTGACTGTCAGCAGGCATTGACAGTTCTCTTGTTATTGGTCTTAAATTCAATGCAATATTATCCTTTGGGCATGTCTTTATGCACTCTGTGCAAAGGACGCAGTATGTGTTTGTATCCATTGCCTCAGGGTATTCAAATACAGGACAGCCGTAGCCTTTTTCATTCCCATTTATGCAGTCCTTTGTATTGCATGCCCTGCAAACAACCTTGTCCCTTGCGCGGAGTTCAAGAAAAGAAAATCTGGAATAAACGCCTATCATCCCTCCTATGGGACACAGGTATCTGCAAAAACTCCTTCTTTCAAATATGATTGATATTAAAACTGCTGCTATCAAAAAAATAATTGCAATGTATGCTGTATTTTTTGGATTTGATACAGCAGAAAAATAAAACTCAGCCCATGTTATAATCAAAAATGAGATTATAACAGGATACATATTTCTGAGCCATATAGGAAATTTTTTGTCAAGAGCAAGTCCTATCTCTTTTTTCTTCCAGAAGGCAAGCCTCTGAACCCAGTCTGAGATTGCAGCCCACGGACACACAAGACACCATGCCCTGCCAATTAAGGGAAATGTGAATATGAGCCCGCCCCACCATATTGTCCATGTGATAACAGTTGCAATATTATTGCTGCCAAGAGATGTCCCGTAAAGACCAGCAAATACAAGAAGCGCAAAGAGCAAAACAAAGGGAACTTGAAGGCTCAACTGGAATGGACGCTTTTTAAGAAGATGATTTAATGTATGGTTTTTGAGGAGGTCAATTTTCATAGGCTATAGGCTATGGGTTATGGGCTACAAATACGGGCAATAGGCAATGGGCTATGGGTTTTTATCCTATTGCCTCTAGCCTATAGCCCATAGCCTGTCTTTTTTCCTATCACCTATTGCCTATTACCTATCACCTGATTTTATCCTACCGGCGCAACCTTCTTTTTTGCCTCTTGCTGTTTCTTTTTTAGATATGCAACTGTAATAATAGATGAAATAAGAACAAATGAAATAAAACCAAGAAAAATAAGGTTTGTCTTTGTCTCGCCCACTTTCATAGGAAATTCAACATTGATTTCCTTACCGCTGGCATTAAAGGATACCTTTGCGACAAAGTCTCCCTCATAAGGAAGGTTTGCATAAAACGGATACCTCTTTTCAAAATCCTTTTCAAAATCAAATCTCATATCCTCTTTCATGCCAAATAGAGATTTTCTATAAAATACCATTCTTAGAGGTCCGAGATATGGCTGTCCTGTCTCTTTTTCCTTCACTATAGCGACTGCCTTAACCCTGATCGTTGCATCGCTCTGTTTATGCTGAAATGCAGAGAAATGAATTACGTAATCATCCTTTTCAGCAAAATATTCCTCTGATGGATTCTGAGGATAATGGGTCTGCGCTCCGGCATGCGGGTTTATGATTTTTGCATGGGCAGCGTGAGAGACAGTGAGGAGTGAGGAGTGAGGAGTGAGGAGTAAAAACAACAAAAAACAAATAATCTTTGCCTTTACTCCGAACTCCGAACTCCGAACTCCGAACTTGTATTTCACAGAGACCGCAGGACACTTTGATATGCAGAGTCCGCAATTATCACATTCTATGCCAATCATATTTTTGTGCGGCTCAAGCCCTCTTGGGCATGCCTCTGTGCAGAGACTGCACTGTGCTGGACATGACTTGGTATTTACATCTATGCCAACGAGCCGCTTAAACCCAAGCAAAGAAAAGAATGCTCCGCCCGGGCAGAGATATTTGCACCATCCCCTCCTTGATACAAGCAGTTCAAATACAAGCAGGGATAATATCAGAATCATCCCGAAACTGAATGTGGAATAGAATATATAGTGATATAATTCCCTGCTGACAAGGGCATAAGGCAAAATGTATGGAAGCAGATGAATCCCGAATAAAGACAGTGTGAGGATAGAAAAAAGCGCAAAATATTTATATTCCCTGGACATAGAAATGTTTAGAATAGGCACATTAAATCTCTCTAAAACTTTTCTAATCTTTTCATTTAACTCAAAGAGAAAATTCATAGGGCAAATCCATCCGCAGAATGCCCTGCCGAATATCAGGATAAACACTAAAGGTATGATGATTGAGATTAAAAGTGGAATATAAAATACCTTGCTGGCAATGGTTGTAGCAATTGCTATAACAGGGTCTGTAATATTAAAACCAAACAAAGTCAATGACCATGCCCCTCCTTTGAATATATCCAGATAGGGAACAAAGTCTCCCGAATTCACAGGTTGCGATGCTATTTTATGGATAAAGGCATATAGATAACTCATTATATACCCATTCTCTTCCATCGCCATATCCATCAAATCCTTCTGCCCTTTCGCAGACAGGAGATAGCCATAATAACTGATAATGGTAATGGCAAGGATTACCGCTATGACTGAAATCTGGATTGTTTTTCTTATGTATTGAAGCATATTGTTGATAAATCAAATATTAAAATGCAAAAAACCAAAATGACAAATTAAAATGTAAAAATCAGATTGCTTCGGCTTTGCCTCGCAATGACATACCTTAATTTTGACTTTTGAGATTTGAGTTTTGACTTTTGTTTTTAGTGTCCCGGCGGCATGCCAGGCAGATGCTCATCATATATAGGCATCTGATAGTTTTCATAAAATGCTATTTTATGTTCTTCCCCTCTTGGTATAACCCGTATTGCCTGCGGAACTTGAATGCACGCCTTTTCGCACAAACCGCAGCCAACGCATTTGTCTGTCACAA
>JACRPW010000055.1:13637-20426 GCA_016223005.1 Deltaproteobacteria bacterium
TACATAGCATGCATCCCTGCTCTCTCGGCACTATATAAGGCGTTCCAATGTTTGATATTCCTCCATCAAGACCAACAAATTTTATCGCCTTATTCGGGCAGACCTCACCGCATATAAAACACCGGATGCACCTGCCTGCAAATTCATTTTCAGATATGGAACCGGGCGGGCGCAGATAGGCCTTTGCAGAGGCAGCCTTTTTCAGCAAAAAACCGCCGAATACTATAGCGCTGCCTAATATCAACGAGCCTTTTAGAAATATTCTTCTTGTGATATTTTCAAACATAAAATGATATTGGGCAAGAGGCGATAAATACGGGCAATAGGCGATAGGCTATAGGTGAAGGGTTTTTATAGCCCATAGCCTAATAACCCATTGCCTGTATTTATCGCCCATAGCCCATTGCCTATAGCCTGATTTTAAAACAACGGATGAAATGTCCTCCCTGTATCAAACGGCACCTGATCCCCAAGTATCTTCCACTTGCCATCCTCTTTTATAATATTGTGGGCGCCCAGACTCCATGAGTCAATTATTATTGATTCTTCTATCTCTCCGGGAATTGGGTTTTTGGGTTTACCCATTAAAGTCCCTTCGCACCTCATCCTTGCAAAGTTGCCTGAAACCTCTATTGAAAATATAGGATGTGCCAGTTCCAGATTCGTAAAGTTGTTGATAATCGTTTGCCACTGCTTCTTCGCATCATTTGCCTCTCTGCCTGAATTTATATAGTTTTTTGAAAAATTTTGCATAATACCTTCAATATCCCCTTTTTTGGCAAGAACTATAAGGTTGTCAAAGACAGCCTTGATTTCCTTAAATTCTACCGAATCCCTCTTTAGATGTTTATATGTATCCCGGGCAGGTATTTTGACAGGTTCTCCTGCAAATGAAAATGAAACAGAGGCAAAAACAATTATAACCAGCATTAAGATAATCCTTTTCATAGATGCTCCTCCTATAATTTAGGCTATAGGCAATGGGCAATAGGCAATAGGAAAAACTAGAACCTATAGCCCATAGCCTATTTACCCATTGCCTGTTTTTAGAACTTCAGCACATCAATATTCTTGGGATTAAACCCCTCATCCTCGCTCTTTTTTCTGCCCGCAGGATGCTCTTTTTCATGCTCTTTTTCTACATCCTCCAGTCTATTTATAGTATCGTCAGTAAGGGCGCGGGACTCTATCTTTTCAGTATCAAACTGCCACTGAGGCCCCCCGGTCTGGGATGGTATCTCCTGTTTTTCTCCTAAGGATGCCTCTATCAATGCCTTTTCTCCCTGATATACTATTGCTATTGCCTTCTGCGGAACAGGACACACCTCCACACATAGACTGCACCCTACACACTGGGCAGGGTGGAATGTGGGCGCATTAGGCATTGGCGCATTCCTGTCTCCTGTTGTTATAGCCTTTCCTTTATATGGACAAACCTCATAGCATGCCCAGCACAAACTTACCTTGGTCCATGCGTAGCAAACCCTTTTGTCAAGTATGGCAATGCCCATATTCTGCGGCTGACCCATTACAAGTTTATCAAATACAATCTTATTATCAGCAGGTATCTTTTCAAGGGCGTCTGTAGGACATATTGCATTGCAGAATTCTTTCTCTCTGGTAAGACATAAATCGCATCCTGTAACCTCTGGTATTATGAACGGTGTATCCGCAGCCCTGCCTCTTTCTCTGCCTAAGACCTTTATAGCCTGCAAAGGACATGTCTCAACGCACAGATAGCACTTAATGCACTTCTTTAAAAAGTCTTCTTCACCCCTTGCACCCGGCGGTCTTACAAAAAAGTCCTTTTCACCGCCCTTCATGCTGACTATTTTTTTGGAAACAGTCCAGAGCGGCTTGAATCTGTATTCTGTGCCAAAATTAAACAGCAGCGCAAAAGAACTTAAGCCGGTTGCTGTAACAAAACCCTTAAAAATATCTTTTATAAAATCCCTTCTTGTTGGTTTAGTGTTGTCATTGCCCGACTTGTTCGGGCAATCCAGTTGTAATTTCTTCATATAAATCCTTCCAATCGGGGTTTACTTCTTCAATTAGATTTAACTTCCATTTTCTATTATATTTTTTTAACCTCTTCTCTCTTTTTATGGCATTTTCCGGATCGTTGTACTGCTCATAATAAACAAGTTTATTTACATTGTATTCTTTTGTAAAACCATCTACGAATTTATTTTTGTGTTCCCAGACTCTTTTAATTAAATCCGATGTGATTCCTATGTACAAAGTTCCATTTCTTTGGCTTGCTAGAATATAAACATAATAATACTTTTCCATTTTTCTGGATTCCGTCCCCCGACTTGATCGGGGGAACAAGCCGGGGAACTGGTTAAGTTTGTATAGTCATTGCCCGACTTGTTCGGGCAATCCAGTCGTAATTTCTTCGTATAAATCCATTTTTCTGGATTCCCCGGATAAACCGGGGAATGACAAATAAAAATTTTGTCCTTAATTACTCGCCTTCCTGAACTCTTCCTTTTCTTCATTCCGTTCCCTTATTACCCCACCCCTTTGCCATGGAAATACTATTGAATACTTAAGGGCATCGGGTTTACACTTTGAAACACATTTTCCGCAATTGTCGCATTCCATGCCCATTTTGCCGCGCATAGGGTCAAGACCGAATTCACATGCAAGGTTGCATTTGCCGCAGTCATCGCAAATCTGCCTGTCAATAGTAATCTGAACAAGCCTCTTTGCGCCCATTAAAGACCATAATGCCCCGCCCGGGCAGAAATATCTGCACCATGCCCGCTGTGAAATAGATATCTCAAATATAAATATCAAAACCAGCATAACAGCGCCAGTGCCAACAGAACCAAAATATATAAGGTGAATGAGTTCTCTGTTTAAGAGGATAGGAGGGTATATAAATGAAAAAACCTGAACGCCAAGAACAAGAGAAAGCACAGCGCCTACTATCAGCATCATATATTTATTTAATCTGGCAAAACTGACATTAAATGTGTTTATCCCCACCTTCCTCAACAATGTTCTAATCTTGCTGTTTAATTCAAACATCAAGTTCATTGGACAGAGCCATCCGCAATAGACCCTGCCTAATAAGAGTGTGAGCAAAACCAGCGGCACAATGGATATAAATAATTTTGAATAAAAATCCAAACTCCCAAAGAGCGAGCCTACAAATGTAAGCGGGTCAGATATGTTGAAGTCCTTTATGGTTACAGACCAGAAAAGACTCCCTTTTAATGCCCTTGCGGTCTTTATCGGGTCATCACTTATGTATCTGACAATCCTGTCTATCTGGTCAAAGAATCTCTGCCAACCTTCGCCATCCACCATTGCAAGGCGATAATTTTCTGCAAGGACACCGTAAAGGCTCAAAAACGGGATAAATATTATCAGGACAATGCCTGATACCTGAATTGTGCGGCGGATAATTTGAAGCATGATACCCTCTTTGTAGGCTAGCGGATTTATCGGCGCATGTAACTCAAACCTTCAGGTTTGATATTCTCAAGGCTAAAGCCTTGAGTTACGATTTATTTTATAAATACTCCGCCCGGCGGTGTGCCAAAAATCTCCTCATCGCTCGGCGGTCTCTCATCTGTGCGAGGTCTGGACTTTATCTGGCGCTCGTCAAACGCCCATCTGTATGTCTGCCCTTCATCTGTAATACCCTCATATTTTTTAAGCGCCTCCATATCCCTTCCATTCACCAGTTTTACAGCCCTTTCCCTCTGCGGAAGTGGACATATATCCACGCACAAACCGCAGCCCACACACTTGTCGGCAAAAAAATTAGGGGCATTGGCAGGGTGCACAGCCCTCCTGTCTCCTGCAACAACAGCGCCTTTATATGTATAAGGGCAAATCTCCCAGCAAAGACCGCAGGCATTTGCGCCGTACCATGGATAGCATATCCTTCTGTCCAGTATGGGTATGCCCATGTTCAAGGGCTGCCCGCCCTTCATCTTTTCAAATATTATTTCTTTATCATTCGGTATCTTCTCAAGCGCATCTGTAGGACATACATAGTTGCAATACATCTTATCCCTGTCCAGACACAGGTTGCAGCCTTTAATTTCAGGGATTATATAAGGCATATCCGCATTCTTGCCCTTTTCCCTGCCTGCGATTTTTATTGCCTGAACAGGACACGCCTCAACGCATGCCTGACATTTGATGCACTTTGATAAAAAGTCTTTATCATCCCTTGCCCCGGGAGGTCTTAGAAAAAATTCCTCGCCGCCGCCCCTCTGCATCTCAATCACTTTTTTTGACTGGACTGTAACAGGCTTATAACGATATGAACTTCCAAAGTTAAGGAACAGGCTTATAAAGTTTATGCCTATGGCAAGGAAGAAACTCCCACCTATTTTGCTGATAAATTCTCTTCTGCTGAAAAAATTCACCTTAAAATACCTCTTATTCGGGGAATCCAGTTCCGTTGATTCTGGATTGCCCGGACAAGCCGGGCAATGACATTTTTATTATCTTTTGTGTCTTTTTCAGAAATGCGGGTTTCATATTCTATTACGCTCCCTTCTTAAATGGCAGCGACAGACTGTATTTCAGGGCATCAGGTTTGCACTTTGCTATGCACCTTCCGCAGTTATCGCATTCCATACCGAACTCACCCCTCATCGGGTTAAGTCCGAACTCACACGCCAGATTGCATTTGCCGCAGTCATCGCATAGTTGCTTGTCAAATTCCACTTTGACAAGCCTTTTAATGCCGAGCAGCGACCACAATGCCCCGCCGGGACAAAAATATCTGCACCATGCCCGCTGGGAAAAAGATATTTCAATAAAGAGGAGGACTATCAAAACACTCAACCCTATGCCGAATGAACGAAAATAGAAAAAATGCAAGACCTCTCTGTTTAAGATTATAGGGGGATATAAGAAATAAAGGACATGTGTGCCGATTATAATGGAAATAATAGAGCCTGTAATCAAGAGCATATATTTATGAAGCCTGTTAAAACCTATATTCAAAGGCTTTATATTCAATTTCATAAGGAGTTTTCTAAACATATTATTCAGTTCAAATATGAGGTTCATGGGGCATATCCAACTGCAGTAAACCCTGCCAAAGATAAGGGTGAGTCCTACGAGAAAAAGACTGGATACTAAAAAACTTAAATAAAAGGTTTTACTGCTGAATATATAACCCAAAAATGCAAGCGGGTCTGTTATGGTAAAACCAAAGACTGTAAATGACCAGAAGAGCGTCCCTTTAATCTCGCTTATTACTGTTATAGGGTCGTCTACAAATATTTTAAAGAGCCTGTCAGTAAATTTAAACGCGCCCTGCCATGCGTCGCCCTTTGTCATATACACATAGTGTCCTCTGTAGTAAGCCTCTACTATCTCAAGAAGCCCTAAAAACGGGAGCAAAAAGACAAGTATTAAAACAAATATTTGAATTGTCCTGCGGATTATTTGAAGCATGATAACCTCTTTGTAGGTTGCCGATTTATTTGCCTGTGCGTCCATGCACGCAGACAGGTCGGAGATTGTAACTCAAACCTTCAGGTTTGATATTCTCAAGGCTAAAGCCTTGAGTTACGATACGCCCAATAAATTGAACACCCACATATTAACATAAAACCTGCACAAAAAAACAGGGCGGGGGGTTTTTCAACCCAAACCGCCCTGTTGGTTCCCTCCTCCTAAATCCCTTGCTTATTTCTGCAAGGAAAGGGGCAATCTTATACCTTCTCTATCCTGCAAACGCCCTTCTTGTAGTCAGCCTGACCTGATACCGGGTCAAATGCCCTGTGTGTAATGAAGTTTGTCATCCACTTGTTCTTCGCAGGGTCAGGCGAGTCTGCAACCTCAAGATTCCAAGGCTGGAATACCATGCCCCTTGGAACAGAGTTTCTTGCAGGTTTTACCTTGCTGCCGTCGCCAACGCTTGCCCTGCATATAACCTCAGGCGGTTTGTTGGTAAGCGGGTCTATCCTCTTTGATAGAATCCTTACAAGGTCGCCGTCCTTGATTCCTAAAGCAACTGCATCCTCTGGATGGATTTCCAAATACTGTTCAGGCACAAGTTTCCTTGATGTTGCAGCGCGGATCGTCCTTGCTGTGTGGAAGTGCTCATACACAATGCCTGAGTTAAAGAAGTATGGGTATTTGTCTTTCGGCACCTCATCCCACTTCTTGCCCCTGTATTCAACATCAGGAGACTCTGGGAACATGCCGCCGTCCCTTGCTGCCTTTAGGACATCAAGATGGTCAATGAAGAGCCAGCCAGATTCAGTGCCTGCCTTTGCCATCTCTCCCTGAACCTCTTTGAGTTTTGTATAATCATTATGCACAAGTTTCACATTCAAGAGACCGTCAGCAGTCCTGTAGTTCTTGTAGTGCTTGTCTTTATCAGGCCAGTATTTGTCTTCCTGATGATTGAACCTGTATTTAAGTCCGCCTGCCTTTGCAACTTCATAAGTAGGCGCAGGCCACTGGATTCCGCCAAGTTCTGCCAACTGCTGATAAGGAGATTTTCCGTCCCTCTTCTCAACCTCAAGCATGCCGGATATATCTATGTCTGAACCAGGTAGTGCAGTGCCTCTTATAATCTCTCTGAAGATTTCTTCTGAATCATAGTCCATATCCCCGCCCTTCTTAACGAGTTTATATGGGAAGATTTTCTTTACATCAAGTCCAAAATTATTTGCCAGCCTCTTTCCAAGTTCAATATAGATAAACATATCTGACCTGTATCCTGGCTGGAGGTCAACGCATTTGGAGTTGACAGACAGCCTCCTTTCAGAACTTACATAGAAGCCTGATGCCTCACCCCAT
>JACRPW010000056.1 GCA_016223005.1 Deltaproteobacteria bacterium
AAAAATATAAAAGTTACAGGTTTTGATAATTTCCTAAACGTTTATAAAAAAAAGAAAGGGGTATTATTTCTAACCGCCCATTTTGGCAGTTGGGAACTATTAGCAGTTGCCCATGTTCCTCCCCAAACTCTACGAGTCTCCCAGCAGAGATGGGAGTTTACTTTTGATTATTAGGCATGAGCGAGGGCATGTATACCAGCAAGACGCTTGCCGATGCTTGCCTTCGCGATTTTTAAATCGTAAGACGCCTGAAGATTGAGCCAATATTGCGGCGTCTGGTTAAACGCGCGACCGAACAACAATGCCAGTTCCGCCGTCACCGGACGATCTCCAGTGACTACATGCGAAATCCGCATTGGCGATACCCCGATAGTGCGCGCGAATTCAGCCTGAGATATACCCATTTCTCCCAAAATTTCTGCAAGGAACTCTCCCGGATGAATTGCAGGCAAACCATTCTTAACCATGTTTGTACCTCCTTTAATGATAATCAACGATTTCAACGTCAAAAGCGTCGCCATTATCAAAGCGGAAACATATGCGCCACTGGTCGTTAATGCGAATGCTCCATTGGCCGGCGCGGTCATGAGCCAGCGCTTCCAGTCTGTTGGAAGGCGGGATGCGCAAATCATCCAGGCTGACAGCCCCATCCAACTGTGTCAGCCGCATCGCTGCACGTTTCAGTATGTTCTGCGGCAAGCGGCGTGATTTCCCGGTGGCGAAAAATCGTTCCGTTTCGGAAGAGGCAAATGACTGAATCATGGGATGATTATAAACATATTGTTTATCAATGTCAACTGGCTGTTTGATTTCTAACTTGAATAGAGATACGGTTTATTGTATTATTCTTTCATCAGAGCAAAAATACTGGAGCATCATAACTACTATGGATAAAAACGAAGTAATGGACAGAAAAACATTTCTCAAGATGGGCTTCCTTAAAGTTGCCGAGCCTTTTGTTGCAATGGTTGAAAGCAAGGTAAAGGAGGCGACAAAGAGGAGGGTCTTAAGACCTCCTGGGGCAATAGAAGAGGTTGCCTTCCTTACAAAATGCACAAGGTGTGATGATTGTGTAACAGCATGCCATCAGAAGGCAATAAAACATGCCTCTGAGTATGATGGACTTGCAGCAGGAACTCCTATCGTTGTGCCAAATGAGATGCCTTGTTATTTGTGTGATGAGTTTGTTTGTATAACGGCATGTATAGAGGGTGCGCTCCAGATGGTGAAAAGAGAAGAAGTTAAGATGGGCATTGCTGCTATAAATACAAAGCGGTGCCACAGATGGGCAGGCATTGACCCCATGTGCGACTATTGTTTTGACAGATGTCCGCTAAAGGGTAAGGCAATCTGTCTGGACGACAAGGGGCCAGAAATAGATGACAAAAAGTGCGCGGGCTGCGGAATATGCGAATATGTGTGTCCTTCTGACCCAAAGGCTGTTATTGTAACACCTCTATAAACAGTTTATGAGAATATTGCTTTCCTTATACTTTTTCATCCTTTTAACCCATCATACAGTTTATGCAGCAACTGATTTGACAAATCCGTTTTCTGCTTCCATGATTCCTGAAGTCAAGACAGAGGATTTGGAAAAGGCAGAATCCCATATCCTTAAAAATGCAAGAAAAGGACTTGATGCGAAGGTTTTGGCAATAAAAGACCATGCCGAAATTTTACTCACCCTGCTCAATGTTTACAAAATAAAAGATAATAAAGAGGGCATTGCAAAAATACTACAGGAAGTGAATACCCTTTCCATTGATGACTTGAAATTTGACAGCAGTGAAGAAAAACTCTCTGACGGTTTTGCTGTCATAAGATTATATACCACTGCATACAGAATAAAAAATAATGAGATATTTAAAGATAATGCAAGCCGCTTATTAAAAAATATAGAGAAGTTGTATTTTGATAATCAAAGGAAGGGATTTTTTGTAAAGATAAATGGGAAAACAGGAGCAACCTCCACAGTAAATGCAGATGCTGTAATCACCTTTCTTGAGGCATCCAGAGAATTTAGAGATAAACATCTTGAGGAGATTGCCAATTCTGTAGTTCAATACCTTAAAAACATTCTGATAAAAAACGGTGAGGCATTCCATGTATTAGACCCTGATAAATCAAGGGTCTACATGGACGGACAGTTATCAGACAATGCAATTACAGGCATTGCATTATTAGAAATCTACAAAACCTTTAAGCATGTCCCTGCAGAGCCTGCCCCAGCGGTAGTAAGCAGGGGCATTAAGCAGGGGGATGAACAATATCTTGAAACAGCAAAAGCCATCGCAGGTTTTATGCAGAAAAGGCTGTATGATGAAAAGTTCGGCGGCTTTATTCAAAGAAACAGCAATTCACCTGAAAACTATCCTGAAGGAGAGGAATTATTCATAAACGAAAAGCCATTCCATGAAAATTCCATTGCAGCATATTTTTATCAGTCCCTTTATGAACAAACAAACAATAAGACTTACAAAGATATTGCAGCAGGCACACTCGGCTACCTTACATCAATATACACAGATACACCTGCTCAAAAACAATTATACTTTATAACAACCTTATCCGATTATTTGCATGCAAAAAAGCAGGATGTTGACACTGCAAAAAAAGTGGATGGCATCGCAGACAAACTCAGTTGGGATACCAAACTACCCGGGACAAGGCTACTTCCCATTATTGTCCTGTCGTTTCTGGCAGGTGTTTTGAGTTTTCTATCACCCTGCACACTGCCTATACTTCCTGCATATTTTGCATTTACATTTCAGGGCGAAAAATCCCGCATACTTGCAATGACATTCTTCTTTTTTCTCGGGCTCGCTATGGTTTTTTCACTCATGGGCGCTACAGCAAGTTTTATAGGCTCTTTCTTGCAGTCAAATATATCCATAATAACAACCATAGGTGGAATTTTAATAATAATATTCGGCTTCATGTCTTTAATAGGCAAGGGATTCGGCGGCGCAGCGATATTCAAGGCTAACCCTTCTACAACACTTGGCGGCTCTTTCCTGTTTGGCGCAATGCTCGCATTCGGCTGGACCGCATGTGTTGGTCCGATACTGGCAGGCATCCTTGTTCTTGCTGCAACTGAAGAAGGGGTCATAAGAGGCATTACCCTCTTATTCATATATGCACTGGGTTTGAGTCTGCCCCTCATGGCAATATCACTTTTCTTTAAGAATATGGATAAGAACGGCTGGTTCTGGAGATTCCTGAAGGGCAAGGGCTTTGAGGTAAATATATTTGGAACTACCCTCTTTTTACATTCAACAAGCATAATAAGCGGCATCATCTTTATCTTACTTGGCAGTCTTATGCTCAGCGGTTATCTGGCATACATCAACAAGATACTCCCTCTTTCAACACAGGTCTGGTTCGCTGATATAGAAGATAAACTTATGGAGATGATTAGGTGAAAATTTCAAAGATTAAATATAAAAAATCAAAATTACAAATTAAAATTCAAAAATTATTTTTCCTTATTTTTTATTTTTTATTTTTGATTTTTAATTTTTCTCCTGCTAACGCCCAGCCTGTCTTTTCTCCGGGAAGCCCTGCACCATGGGACAGCCTTGATGTGGAGCCAGGGGCAGTTATAAAAGATGGGAATATATTTAAGATGTGGTACACAGGCTCTGACAATAAAAAACACAGGATAGGCTATGCTGTATCAAAAGACGGCGTCAAATGGGAAAGGAATGACGAGATTGTTTTTGACAGAGGCGAAGAAGATGCATGGGATAGTTTCAGCGCTGCTTACCCATGTGTTATAAAAGACGGCAATGTCTTTAAGATGTGGTATACAGGAAGCAGCGGCAAAATACTTTCAATCGGTTATGCAGAGTCAAAAGACGGCATTAAATGGGAAAGGCGCAAAAGCCCTGTATTTGAGCCTGCTGAAGATGATGTATGGGACGGCTTCAGCGTCATGTATCCAATGGTCATCAAATCAGAAAATAAATATATGCTCTGGTATACAGGCTCAGCAGGCATATCTTATAAGATATGGACAGCGGTATCTGACGACGGCATTGAATGTAAGAGACTGGAAAACAAACCGATAGATCTGGGCAGGGTGCATTCGTTCCATCCGTGGGTTATAAAAGAACAGGGTCAAGGGGTGAAAAGCATGCTTTTCACGGACAAGCCTGCCCCTGCAAGTAGTAAGCAGGGGGGGCAAGAAATAAAATATAAGATGTGGTATTCTGTAAAAGAAACCCCGAAATCTGCATTTCATATATTTTCCGCTGAATCAAAAGACGGCGTTAAATGGAATATCAAAGGCGAGGCATTAAAGCCCGATATGGGATGGGATATAAAAGAGGTTTTCAAGCCTGTTGTGCTGCATGACGGCAGAAATTACAAACTCTGGTATGCGGGCTTTGACGGCAGAAGGACAAGGGTTGGGCTTGCTGTGTCAACTGACCTGTCTGCTACGGCACGGGCAGGCGGAAATAAATGGATAAGGCATAAGGAAAACCCTGTTCTTGATGTAGCCGAAGGAAGCGGTTGGGATGGTGAGTCTGTTTTCAGGGGAAGTATCATGAGAGAAGAAAATCTATATAAGATGTGGTATTCAGGTTTTAACGGCAGAAGGACAAGGATTGGCATGGCATCATCAAAAGACGGCATAAACTGGCAAAAGGCTTTGCTCCCAGTTTTTTCACCCGGCGCTGATTGGGACAGGCTCGGCGCGGGTTATCCATTTATTTTAAAAGAGGAGAAGACTTACAAGATGTGGTATACAGGCTTTAATGGAACAATACTGCAAATAGGCTATGCTGAATCAATAGACGGAACAAACTGGAAAAGGCACAGCAGTCCTGTTCTAAAACCATACAAAGACAAAGGACAGGTTGCATACCCATATGTCATAAAAGACAGCGGCAAATACCGTATGTATTATGTTGCATACGGCAAGGATGCTGTCGGCATTGAAACCGCATTATCTAAAGACGGCATAAACTGGGAAAGGCAGACAGAAAAGCCGATTATCACAGAAAACACAGAGATAATGTCCCCATGGGTTGTAAAGGACAGCAACGGCTACAAGATGTGGTATTCCGTATATGGAGAGGGCGGCTATGAGATACACCTTGCGACATCAAGAGACGGCGTCAAATGGGAGAAACACGGCGCGGTATTAAAACCTGATGGAATGATAAAATCTGTAAGCGGGCCAATGGTCTTTAAAGAGGAAGAACAATACAAAATGTGGTATGAAGAATTCAACGGCTCTAAAACCTCTATTGCCCTTGCGTTTTCAAAAGACGGCATAAACTGGCAGAGGTTTGAAGGGCATACTGCCATTGACCCTGGGCCAAAAGACGGCTGGGATAGTTTTGGGGTTGCAGGCGGATGGGTTTTAAAAGAACAGGGGCAAGGGTCAGTCCTGCCTGTGCGTCACCGCACGCAGACAGGCAGCAATGGGCAAGAAATAAGATATAAGATGTGGTATTCGGGACATGACGGCGAGACACTCAGGATTGGATATGCTGAGTAAAAGGATGGCAAGGACTGGGAAAGGTTTAATATGCCTGTTTTTGACAGAGGAACAGAAGGGAGTTGGGATGACTTTCAGGCTGCATATCCGTTTGTTATGAAGGATGGGGATGGATATAAGATGTGGTATTACGGCTACGGCAAAACGCCAAATCATCCGCCAGGCATAGGTTATGCAACATCAATAGACGGCGTCCACTGGCAGAGGTATAAAGAAAATCCTGTCTTATCCCCGGGCGAGGAAGACTCATGGGACAATGAGATGCTAGGCTACCCTGTTATCATAAAAGAGGACTCTCTATACAAAATGTGGTATGCTGGAACGAACAGGTTTGAAGAATGGAAAATCGGTTATGCTGAGTCAAAGGACGGAATAAACTGGACTAAACTCTTGGCGCCTGTAGTGGATAGCGGCGAAATGAATGACTGGGACGGTCTTGCAGTTTCATATCCAATGGTGCTTCCTGTGGAGCAGGGTTATCTTATGTGGTATACAGGAATAAACACTAAACAGAATGGGGACCCTGCCATGAGAATCGGCACAGCGTTTTCAAAAGACGGTATAACATGGCTTAAAACTTCAACCAACCCTGTCCTTGACATAGGTGATGAAGGAGAGTGGAATGAGGCATCAAGTCTCAGCCCAAGGGTAATCCTTGACAATGACACATGGAAAATCTGGTTTACAGGGTTTGACAGGGACAGGATTTTCAGTATAGGATATACGGAAAAAGCGGTGAGCGGTGAACGGTAAGTTTCAAGGCTAAAGCCTTGAGGGACGATAAGAGACTGTAACTCAAACCTTTAGGTTTGATATTT
>JACRPW010000057.1 GCA_016223005.1 Deltaproteobacteria bacterium
AACCCTTGCCAATGGTTGTCCAGCCGTCAATAACAACATGGGGATGTATTTTGACATTACTGCCAATCTTTACATTTTCTCCAATGATAGAATATGCGCCTATTTCTACATCATCTCCTATCTCTGCGTCTGGGTGGATAATGGCAGTTGGATGTATTTTTATCTCTTGACCTTTGATCCCCACCCGTCCTTTGGACGGGTACCCGCCCTGACTCTGCATTTTATTCCCTCTCCATTATTGTTGCCATAATTTCTGCCTCAGCAGCAAGTTTTCCATCGACATTAGCCTCGCCCTTAAACACCCATATATCGCCTCTGTTTTTTATAACATTCAATATAAGTTCAACCCTGTCCCCCGGCATTACAGGTTTTCTAAACCTTGCCTTGTCTATGCCCATAAAATAAACAACCTTGTTTTCAACACTCGCAGATTTGAATGCGAGTATGCCGCCCACCTGTGCCATCGCCTCAATCAGAAGGACACCCGGCATTATCGGATGACATGGAAAATGTCCCTGAAAAAACGGTTCATTTATTGTAACATTCTTTATGCCCTTTGCCATTTTGCCTGCCTCAAATTCAACTATCTTGTCAACAAGGAGAAACGGGTATCTGTGGGGCAGAATTTTCAATATTTCGTTTATGTCAATCATAGAAACCTCCAAATCAAATTTAAAAATTAAACATCAAAAGTCAAAATTAAGGAACTTAAATTTTATACTTTTGATTTGTCATTTTGAGTTTTGCATTTTGATATTTGAATTTTCCAACTCCTTCACCCTTCTCTCCAACTCCAAAAGCGTCTTTCTCATCTCAGGGAGTTTTGCAAATATGTTTGCTGCCTTTAGACAATCCCTGTGAGGTATTGCAGGTATTCCTGAGAATATACCCTGTGCAGGTAAATCATGTGTCACGCCTGACTTGGCGCCGACCATTACATCGTCGCCAATTTCTATATGACCGACAACCCCTACCTGTCCTGCAAGAGTTACCCTGTCGCCTATCTTTGTGCTCCCTGATATGCCAACCTGTGCAACTATGGTAGAATCCTCACCTATTGAAACATTATGGGCGATCTGAACAAGGTTGTCTATTTTCACACCTCGCTTTATAACTGTCTCGCCAAGTGTTGCCCTGTCTATTGTTACACATGCGCCGATTTCAACATCATCTTCAATACTCACAATACCTGTCTGCGGAACTTTATAAAGCCTTGTGCCGTCCTTTGCAAAACCGAAGCCGTCACTGCCTACAACTGAATTGCAATGGATTATAACCCTTTTGCCGATACTGCATCTTTCTCTTATGGATACATTGGAATAGATGAGGGTATTATCGCCAATGGAAACATCTTTACCTACATAAACCCCTGGATAAAGCACAACCCCTGAACCAATAATTGCCCCTTCCTCTATATATACGCCAGGGTATATTGAAACAGACTTTCCTATCCTTGTATCAGGATGAACCTCTGCCTTTGGATGAATGCCCTTGAATAAGATAGGCGCCGGTGCAAACACCTCCTGCACCTTTGCAAAGGCAAGATACGGATTTTTTACACATAGGATATTTTTATCTTTTAAATCTGAAATATTATCAGGCGAGGCAATAATCGCTGAGGCTGATGTTTTGGATAAAAGATGAGTATATTTTTGATTTGCTATGAATGTTATATCGCCTGCACGAGCATCCTCAAGTCCAGCAACACCATTTATAAAAACAGAACCATCGCCTATAACCTGACCGCTGACTATTTCAGCCAGAGCATTAAGACTCTTTTCCATAGTATTGTTTATTATTTCTTTTCCTTTTTATACTGTTTGTTATAAATCTTGACCACCTCTTCTGTTAAGTCTGATTCTGCCGGACCATGTATTATGCCGCCCTCCACCTTTTCAAGCACATAGGTATAACCCTTGTCTTTTGCCATCTTTCTAACAATCTCTTCCAATTCCTTTATTATATCCCTTACAGATTCCTGCTCCTTCTTTCTAAGCGCCTCCTCTGATTGAATAAAGAACCTCTGAAACTCCTGACTCTTTCTTTGAAACTCTGTCTCTTTCTGCTCCCTTACCTCCTTACTCAGCACCGCCCCTTTTTTCTCGAGTTCTTCCTTGAGTTTCTTCAGTTCCTCCTGCTTGGCATTCACATCATCCTGCCTCTTTTTTATTTCATCTGCCATTTCAGCCTTTGCATCCTTACCGGCAGTTGATTCATTTAAAGCCTTTTGCAGATTTACATACGCAATCTTCATTTCTGCTGCATATATGCCTGCTGTAAAAACTAAAGATAAAACCATTGTTAAAAATATAACTATCCTTTTCATTATATCCCCCTTTAGTATTTGTAATCAGAATTAGTGGCTACGAATAACAGATACAGTTAGCGGTTTTAAAACGATGTCCCTATAGTGAAATCCCACTGGCTTGAATCTTCACCTTCCTTTTTGTCAAGATTATATCCCCATTCAAGCCTTATAGGCCCAAGCGGAGAAACCCATCTTATACCAAGCCCTGCAGAATATCTTAATCCGTTCAGGAAACCGCCGTCCCATGTATTTCCAGTATCAAAAAATACAACCCCTTTAAATTTTTGTTCCGTGAATATCGGAAATATATATTCAATATTCAGAAGCGCCTCGCCATCACCGCCTATAAGTTCATTCGTAGTCGGGTCCTTTGGACTTATACCCCTTGTCTTAAAACCCCTGATTGAATTTATGCCGCCGAGATAAAATCTTTCATATACAGGTGCATCCTTACCGTCAAAACCGTGCAGATAGCCTGCCAGAGCCCTTGCTGCCAATACTGTGTCATAGGGCATTGAAAAATATCTTGTGCCTTCCAGTAAATATTTAACATAGTTTACATCACCGCCTATAGGACCGCCGCCAAATTCTATAGAGAAATAAATTACCGAACCTTCTGTTGGAAACAGGGCATCATCACGGGTATCTTTCCTTATCGCTGCATTGATACTGCTTATTAAATTCTTGCCTTCCTGGTCCCTTATAATCTGTGAAGCACCTGAGGCAACCCGAGTAACCTCTACCTCTTCAAGTTTATATGTGAGATAGCCCCTTGTGTCCCTTCTGTAGAGGGGGAAACCAAACCGCAGTCCAAAACCAACACTATCTCTTGTAAAATCTGTATATTCCTTTGTTGTATTGAATATGTCTATGCCTGCTGATATAGGTTTATCAAGGAACCACGGTTCCGTAAAACCAAGATTGAATCTAGAGGTCTTGCTGCTCAAAAGTGCAGAGAGGTCCAGTTGTTTCCCTGTGCCGAGGAGATTTTTCTGTGTTATATTTGCTGTTACAATCATGCCATCAGCAGAACTGTAACCAGCGCCTGCTGCTATGAAACCTGTGGGTCTTTCCTTAACCTCCACATCAACGGTCATCTTATTTTCAGAACTGCCAGGACCTGTTGCTATATTTACATCATCAAAATAGCCAAGCCTCCTTAAATTACTTCTGCTCCTTTTTATGCCTGTAGAAGAATAAAGTTCACCTTCTCCCAGTTCAACCTCCCTCCTTATAACCTTGTCCCGTGTAGTAACATTGCCCCTTATATTTACCTTTTCAATATATACAGGCTCCCCTTTATTGATATCAAAGACCAAATCTACAGTCTTGGCTTCTGTATTCAATTTTGTGACAGGATTTACATCAACATTTGCATAACCATCATTGCCGTATATATCAGTTATCTTCGTAATATCACCACCAACAATCTTTCTGCTGAATATATTCCCTGTCTTATTTTTTATCTTTTCAAGTATTGCCCTCTTTGTGGTCAGTATATCACCCCGCACATCCACCTTGCCCACCTTAAACTGCTCTCCTTCAGAAACAGCAATGGTGATATATAACCATTCTTTGTCACTGCTTAATGTAACCTTTGAATCTGTTATATTAGCCTGAATATAACCGTTATCATAATATAACCCTGCAATAAGATTAAGGTCATTCTGGAATATAAATTCCTGATAAACGCCTGATTTTGTGATGAACGAGAAAAAACCTGCCTCCTTTGTGTTCATGACCTTCCTTATCTTCTTCTCAGTCATCTTCTGATTGCCTATAATTGTTATATTTTTGACCTTAACCTTTTTGCCTTCATCAATCTGAAAATTCACAGAGGCCTCAATTTCATTCGCTATACTTACTACAGGTTCAATCTTTGCCAGATAGAAGCCTTCATTTGCATATAGTGTCTTTAATTTATCCGCGTTCTCTTGTAAAACTATCCTGTTTAAAATTGAACCTGTCTTAATTGTTAATGACTCCCTTATCTTTTCTTCAGTTAACTCCTTATTCCCTGCAAAGATCACCTGCTTGATAATAGGCTTTTCCTTTACAATAAATGTCAATTCCTTGCCAACTGCTGTATCTGCCATATCAGCAATAATATCATCAAAAAATCCGCTGTCATAGATTGCCCTTATATCTTCCTTTATCTGGTCACTGTCAAACTTATCCCCTGCCCTTGTCTTTATCTTAGCCCGTATTGCATCAGTATCCATCCTTTTATTCCCTGTTATCTTTATCTTCCCAATTATGCCGCTCTCAGCATCTGCCTTTTCTGCTGTAATCGCCTCTTTCAAAATTTCTCTGGAAATGGCAGATGACAGGTCATAAACCCTCTGCGTAATCTCTTTTGTATCTTCACCCTCTATATATGAAAGTGAGGATAGTTTATCCTGTCCAACATTATAAACCTTAGCATCAATTGAATATCTTTTCCCAAGTTTTGAAATACTTCCCAATACCACATAATTTGCACCTAACTCTTTCCCAACAGCCCCTGCGGCACCCTCGTCAAATATCTTGGTGCCCTTTTCCATGATAACATCCTTAAGCCTATCCCCTGCAATAACCCGAATCCCTTTTGTCTCATCCAGACTTGACGCGATTGCCTCAAGTATCTTAAGCCTAAAGTCTGATATATTATCCCGTGCATGCACCTCAAACGGCAGAATCACAACATTTACATCCTGTGCCATTGACATGCCGAAGGCTAAAGGCTGAAGGCTAAAGGCTAATAAAAAAATGAAAAATATAAATCTTTTTCTCAAACTAAATCCCATTATCTTCATATATCCTTCCATCCACCATAACTATCTTTCTTGACATCATTCCGGCAAGTCTTTCATTGTGCGTAACAATCACTAAAGTAATCCCTTTCTCATCATTTAACCTGAGCAGAAGATTGAAGACCTCTTCGCCTGTATGTGTGTCCAGATTGCCTGTTGGTTCATCTGCAAGCAGGACATCAGGCATCTGTATAAGCGCCCTTGCTATGGCAGCCCTTTGCTGTTCCCCGCCTGATAGTTCACCCGGCCTGTGCAACAGTCTATCTTTTAAACCAATTTCTGTCAAAAGTTTTTCTGCCCCCTGTGAGGCAGTCCTGCTGTCAACCCCGCTTATAAGGAGCGGCATCATCACATTCTCAATGGCTGTAAACTCAGGCAGAAGGTGGTGAAACTGGAATACAA
>JACRPW010000058.1 GCA_016223005.1 Deltaproteobacteria bacterium
ATTTCACACATGGCTGCCTGATGCACATGTTGAGGCGCCAACAGCAGGGAGTATCGTGCTTGCAGGTGTGCTGCTAAAGATGGGGACATACGGATTTTTGAGGTTTTCCCTGCCGATGCTTCCTGATGCCTCAAGGTATTGTGCAGACCCAATACTATGGTTGTCCATAGTTGCCATCATATACGGCGGTTATCTTGCGCTTGCGCAGGATAATATAAAAAAACTAGTTGCATACTCCAGCGTCAGCCGCATGGGTTTTATAACACTTGGCTTATTTGTTTTTAATGTTCAGGGTGTTGAGGGTGGCATCCTTCAGATGTTAAATCACGGCATTACGACCAGCGCCTTGTTTTTGTGCGTCGGTGTTATATACGAGAGAACTCACACAAGGGATTTAAATTTATATGGCGGACTCGCAAAGGCAGTCCCGATTTACACCACATTTCTTGCAATCTATACCCTGTCTTCAATGGCAATACCGGGCACCAATTCATTTATAGGAGAACTGCTCATATTGGTCGGTTCATTTGCCTATAACCCTCTTATGGGTGGGTTTGCTGTCATAGGCGCTGCTATTGGCGCTGCATACCTTTTGGGAATGTATAAAAGGGTGGCGCTTGGCGAGATTACGCACAGCCATATAAAAGAGGCATGGGATGTGAATATAAGAGAAATCGCTGCAATGACTGCATTAGTGGTTTTTGTTGTGTGGATAGGCTTTTATCCAAAACCATTTTTAAATATAATGCATGTTTCTGTGGAGCATCTGCTGGGGCAGATACAGGTTGTGCAGGCTCCGTGATCATATTTTACGGTTCCATGTACCCCCAAAAATCAATGTCTATTTTTGGGATGTAATCACAAATTGACATTGTAACCACTTTTTTGGTATAAGGTAACCATAAAATATTTGTGAGGCAAAGGTGATTTCTGTGGGCATAAAAGAACTTAAAGCAAAATTGAGCGCATATGTTGACAAGGTGCGCCGCGGGGAAAGGTTTGTCATAACCGAACATGGAAGCGAGGTAGCAATGGTCATTCCCATTTCAAGGGAATGGATTGCTGTCAAATCCCTTGCCGTAAAAAACAAGGCAAAATGGTCTGGAAAAAAACCCGAAGGGATAAAAGGCATCAGTATCAAGGGAAAACCTCTTTCAGAGACAATTCTGGAAGAACGACGATGATACTCTATCTTGACACCAGCAGTCTGGTTAAACTGTATGTGGAGGAGACCAACTCCGGTATTGTAAAGAATTGGGTGAAAGAGTCCGAAATTGCGGCTGTTTGCCGCGTAGCATACCCTGAAATGATTTCTGCGCTGAATAAACGATTGCGATGCGGAGATATATCAAGCAAGGAATATCGCCTGCTCGTTGCAGGATTTTCAAAGGAGTGGCTGGATTTTGCTGTAATGGATTTTGATGAAATAGAGGCAGGTCAATTGGCTGAAAAATACGGACTGCGGGGTTTTGATGCAGTGCATCTGTCATCCGCAAAACTTTTGAGGGCGGAAGGCAGTTCTCTTTCATTGGCATTTTCGTCCTTTGATAAGAAACTGAATCAAGCCGCATCTTCAGAGGGGTTTACTATTTTACCGCCACTTCAGAGTTTTTAATATTTCCTGTCAGACCGCGCAGACCTGACCACCAGGGAGCATTTATTTAAGGGGAAACATTATGCAATTTAATATACTAGATGTCATAGCAAGTTTGCCTGAGATAATAGTTTTTACAGCAGCAACACTGCTCTTAATAATAGACCTGTTTTTAGGCAAGGGAAAGAAGCATATAATAGGATACATCTCATTGGCTGTTATACTTACAGCATGGGTTTATACATGCAAACTTTCAGGCGCTACCATCTATGCCTTTAACAGCATGTTTATCTTTGACGGCTACTCCAGTTTTTTCAAGATGGTCTTCTATCTCTCCACAATATTGGCAATACTCCTTTCAATGAACTACATTAAGGTTGAAGACATTGAGCATGGTGAATATTATATCCTGCTCTTATTTGCCTTAAGCGGCATGATGCTCATGGCATCTGGTATGGATTTAATTTCCATATATATCGGTCTTGAACTCATGGCAATATCCATATATGTGCTTACTGGTCTTATCAAGCAGGATGTCCGCTCAAATGAGGCTGCCATGAAATACATCATCCTTGGCGCCCTTTCATCTGGAATCCTTCTCTACGGCATTTCCCTTGTTTATGGTTTGACAGGCACCACACAATTATCCGCTATAAGCGAGTTCCTAAAGAATAAAGAAAGTATAGACCCTGCGCTTCTACTTGCCATTGTTTTTCTTGTAGCAGGTTTTGGATTCAAGGTTGCGGCAGTGCCTTTTCACATGTGGGCGCCTGATGTGTATGAGGGTGCCCCAACATCTATTACAGCATTCATGTCTGTTGGACCAAAGGCAGCAGGGTTTGCTGTCCTCCTGCGGGTTTTTCTTGATAGTTTCGGTTCTATCTCAGTCCACTGGCTCACCCTTATATCAGTCCTTTCTGTTGCAACAATGGTTGTAGGCAGCATAGTGGCGCTTGTGCAGACCAACATTAAAAGGATGCTCGCATATTCAAGCATTGCACATGCAGGTTATGGGCTGCTTGGTTTTGTGGCAGGCGGCAGGGATGGAATTGCAAGCGTTATGCTCTATATGCTCATATATGCCTTTATGAACATGGGCATATTTGGCGCAATTATTGTTATGAGAAAGGGTAATTTCCATGGAGAGAATATCACAGACTATACAGGACTTGCAAAGGTGCATAAAGGCATGGCGCTTCTTATGCTTATATTCCTCTTTTCCCTTGCAGGCATACCGCCTACCGCAGGTTTTGTCGCCAAGTTCTATGTATTTATGGCGCTTATTAACAAAGGGTTTATAACACTTGCTATTATCGGCGCGGTAATGAGCGCTGTTTCTGCGTATTTCTATATCAGGATTGTTATGCTAATGTATATGAAAGAGCCTGAAAGGGAATTTGCTCTGGCGCAAACACTGTCAACCCGCATTGCCCTCGCAATCGCTGTCTTTGGCACAGTCTTAATAGGCGTCCTTCCAACATGGTTTATTGACTGGGCACAGAAGTCAGTATTTTCAATGTGAACTTTACCTTTGAATTTCATTGTTATTAACCTGAAAACACACTGTCATTGCCCGGCTTGACCGGGCAATCCAGAAGCCTCTCGATGAATGACAAATTTGGGGGGGCAAATGTCTCTGGGTATCCTCAATCAAAATGTTTTGGTACGATATCTTCCATTTTCATTCTCCTTTGTGCAATGAGTTTTTCTACTTCCTTTCAAAAATCTGTTTGAGGATAGAAGCGATAAACCTTATATCTTCCGGGTTTTTATTCCGCACAGATAGAATCAACTCTTTAATAGCCGTTTCTTCGTCCACTTTTTTCCCATCCTTTCTAAAGAGAAAAAGTTCATAAACCTCAACACCTAGCGTCCTTGCAATCCGTTCCAGAGTCTTGAGGTATGGCGCCTGTTTTCCCCTTTCTATGTATCCGATGTAATTCACACTTAAATCCACTAACTCAGCAAATTTTTCTTGAGAGAGTTTAGCCCTTTTTCTTTCTTCCCGTA
Source organism: Deltaproteobacteria bacterium (assembly GCA_016223005.1). NCBI lineage: Bacteria > Pseudomonadati > Myxococcota > Myxococcia > Deltaproteobacteria bacterium. The sequence goes on from JACRPW010000058.1 coordinate 3,605, forward strand.
TTTTTGCCCCTAGCCTTTTTAGTATATCTCCCATGCTGCCCCCAAATTATTTGTAAGTATAAGTTAGTTGGTTATTAGATATAACAAACAAATAATCGCTAATATGCATAATTTTCTTGACAAATAGTTTGCATTTTGTATGATTGCCCTGACAAATAGTTTGGAAGTTGGTGCAGTTTGCACACAATTTTACAGA